>JBCCSK010000076.1:0-19148 GCA_039200205.1 Planctomycetota bacterium | reverse complement strand
TTCATTCATCGCGCAGCGGACCGGTGTGCGGCACCTTTCCGAAGCCGGGGTGCGCACCGGTGTGCGACACCGTATCGGACGACACCGTCTCGGACGCCGCATCTACCGTTTCCTGCACCGTCAGCACGCCCACCAGCAGGCGGTTGAACACGCGCTCCTCCGCACCCGGATCCGCGAGCAGTCGGCGAAGGCCATCCGCCCGAATCAGCTCACCATCGAGCGCCTCCAGGCGCTCGTCCACGAACCCGCGCAGTCGCGCATCTTCGTGGTACCAGGTGCGGAGTCGATCCGTTCCGAACTTCGGCGCCGGCCTCGGGCGGAGCCTTCGCCGCGCGTCTCGGTAGCGCCAGAGGAGCTGGCGAAGGAACAGCCCCCCGGCCGGCCCGGTTCGCTGCATGGCCCTCAGCCGCGCGTACGCGCGCGTCTCCGGCTCGAGGCTCCCGCCGACCCTTCGGATCGTCCCGAGGGCCTCGGCCTCGCCCGCGAACAGCTGCTCGATGGCCGTCTGCACGTACAGCCGCTGACCGATGCGCTGCTCGTGCGGGATCTCGGCGAAGTGGTCGACGAGCTCGTGGTCGTAGAAGGGGAGGGCCCAGGGGCCCGAGGCCTCGTAGGAGCGGAGCTCCATCAGGATCAGCCGCCGCTGCCGGTTCTCGACGTTCCAGCGATCGATCGAGCCGAGGACGTCACCCTCGACGTCGAGGTCGGCGATCGTCGCGTCGAGCGACCTCCTGCCGATCGCGCGATGATCGAGGTCGAGCGCCTCCGTGAGCGCCCGGTCGGAGCCCAGGTAGCGAACGTGGCGGAACTCCAGGAACGCGCGAAGGTCGGCGCGGGACCGGACGAGGCCGGCCTCGCGCGGCAGGTGCCCGCCGGAGACGAAGTCGCCGGTGTGGCCCGGCACGTACACGGCGTCGCGGGACGGCGCGAGGTGATCGGCGCCGACGCCGCACGTCAGGCGCGTGGTCGCGCCGACGCGGCGCGCGGCGCGCGAGAGGTAGTCGGCGTCGAAGTAGGACCGATCGAGCGTGACGCGGTCGAAGTCGAAGCCGAGCGCGTCCGCGACCTCGCGGGCGACGGCGATCTCGGGGTGGCCTTCCTCGCCGTACGAGATGGCGGCGATCCGCCCGGGCGAGGCGGTCCGGAGCAGGGCGGCGAGGACCCTGCTGTCGAGGCCCCCGGAGAGAGTGAGGGTCGGCACGCGCTCCTGCGCCTCGAAGAGCGTCACGAAGCGTCGTGCGACGCGGCGGAGGACCTCGGCGAGCTCGGTCGTGCCGCCTGGCGACGACGCGCCCGGTCGGTAGCCGTAGCGCCAGTAGCGCCGCTCGTCGATCCCGCTCGACCCGATCGTCGCGACCGTCGACGGCCCGATCGTCCGAACGCCGCGGAGGATCGTCCGCGTCCCGAGCACGTATCCGAGCCGGAGGAGGTCGACGACGCCCGCCGGATCGAGCTCGGGCGGAGCGTCGAGACCCCGGGCGACCGGAAGGAACGTGTCCGACGCGTACGTGCACCCGCCGGCCTCGGCGACGTACACCGGGACCGAGCCGTACCGATCCGTGGCGAGGATGGTCGAGTCGGGCGAGTGAACGACCGCGGCGAAGCAGCCGTTGAGCCCGGCGACCGCCGCGTCCCGGCTGCCCGAGCGGTCCGCGAGGTACCGTGCGATCTCGCCATCGACGAGCGGGCGCGCTCCGTCGACGAATGCGTATCCGCGCGCCCACCCGGATCGCTCCTCTCCGAGAGGCTCCAGCGGCTCGTGTCCGCGCCACTCGAAGGACGAAGGGCGCGCGCCAGGCAGCTCGCTCATCGCCAGATCGTGCTTCGCCCCATGAGGCGGCGGAGCTGCTGCTGCCTGACGTAGCGAACGACGTCCTTCGTCGCGCCTTTCTTCACGCCGCTCAAGGGAGCGCCGAAGTAGCCCCAGACGAGGCCGAGGGACGCCTTCAGATAGGGGCGCCGGAGCGCTCGCACTCCCGCCTTCGACATCAGGAAGAGAGGGTGATACCCGGTGATGTAAGCGGCCTTCCCGTTCTTCACCCAGTTCCGCCACTGGCCCGCGGCATCCCCCGTGAAGCGCTCCTGGATCAGGACCACGTCGTCGAAGCTCCGAGAGCTCCAGCCGAGGTAGTTCGCCTTCACCTCGTCGAGCGTGTCCCAGCCGGGCGCTGCGATCAGGCCCTCGATCGCGTCCCAGCACGCGCGCCGGTAGATCTTCGTCGCGCCGCGGACGTGGAAGGCCGGGACGCGCTCGAGCACGAGCTGGTCGCCGATACGGTTCTTGATCACGCCGCCGCCGACGCCGAGCTTCGGGTCCTTCTCGAACTCGCGGAGGCAGCGCTCGAAGTAGTCGTTCTCGAACTGGAGGTCCCCGTCGAGCTTGACGAGGAACTCCCAGTCATCGTCCTCGACGGCCTCGAGCCCCGCGTAGAAGGCCTCCATCACGCCGCCTCCCGCCGCGCGGAAACCGCGGTCCTCGCGGTGGACCGCGCGGATCCAGTCGTGGCCCTCGGCCGCTCGATCGAGCAGCTCGGCGGTCCGGTCCGTACTGCCGTCGTTGACGATGACCCAGGTCGTCGGTCGGACGGTCTGATCGACCATCGACTGGACGACGCCCTCGATGTGGTCCTCCTCGTCTCGGGCAGGCGTGATGACGACGTACTTCGGATTCATGAGTGACTCGCGGGCGGGCGAGTCCGCGGGGCAGGTGGCAGTGGGCAGGGACGCTACCGGAGGGGCCGCTCCGCTCCGCTCGGGCGCATCAGGGCAGGACCCGCCAGCGCGGGCGTGCCGCCGGGGTGCGGGAGCCGTCGAGCGGGAGCGCGCCGGCGACTGCGGCGCGGCGCGGTTTGCATGGCGTAGAGGGTGTTGATCGAGGCGAGGCAGAACAGCCACAGGAACAGGTTCTGCTTCGCGTGCGTGATGCTGATCCCGATGAACATCACGCTCTGGACGAAGATACTCGCGCCGATCCCGTACGAGATCGCGAGTGCGTACGGCCGCGCCCTGTTCGCTCGGATGAGAGCGCCGGCGCTCTTGAACGCGTAGACGATCATCATGACGAAGGTCGTGAGCCCGACGATGCCGCCGCGCACGCCCTCCTTCACGTACTGGTTCGTCAGGTCGAACATGTGATGACCCCAGTGCGCCGTCGACTTGGTGCCGATGAGCGCCCACTCGGGGAAGCGCCGGATCGCGTTGTCGATCAGCTTGTAGCGGTGGTACGACGTCGAACCGCCGACCGCGCCTGCGCGCGCGATCAGGTGCCAGACCGGAGCGTTCATCACGAAGTGCAGGCCCACGAGCGTCATGGCGACGGTCGCGCGGAGCGTCCCGAAGTGCCGGCGCACGAGGAACAGGCCCCCGGCAGCGAAGGCGGCGGCCGTCGCGAAGACGGGCGTGCTCGAGGCGGACGCGAAGACGCAGACCAGCGCCCCGAGGACGCCGAAGGCCGCGAGCATCCTGCTGGAGCGGACGCGCCACCAGACGATCGCCAGCCAGGGCAGGAGCGACGCCCAGTAGCAGCCGGCGTGGATCGGATGGACGAACGGACCCTGGCAGCGGAGGCGTCCTTCGCGCGCCATCGTGAAGGGGGAGGCGCCCCCGAACGTGGCGAAGAGGTTGCGGCCCGTCCGCATCTCGACCGCGAACATCATTCCGCTCGCGATCGCGAGCCAGGGCAGCCAGCGCAGGATCTGATCGATGTCTCCCCAGTCCCTGATCCAGATCCGCGTCAACAGGTAGGCCGAGGCGATGTCGAACGTGATGCCCGCCTGAAGGACGAAGACGCGCCCGCCGTGGAGCGCGATGTAGGTCGCCGCGGAGACGAGGATCCAGGCGGCGACCACGGCGTCCGCGCGGACCCAGCGCCTCCCGAACGCCTCGCCGTAGGCGAGGACCCGCATCCACCCGACGAGGTACAGGATCCGCAGGAAGCTGAAATCGAGCCCCGCGATGACCACGCGCTGGCTCACCGGAATGAAGCTCGCCATCACGATGAAGGGCAGGATGGCCCGCCTTCGATCGCAGACGAACAGGGCGACGGAGAGGGTGACGAGGGCCGTCAGCCCGAGGGGGTGCAGCGTCGTCTGACCGTGGAAGACCGCCTCACCGAATCCGTCCCTGATGTAGGCGTCTTTCTGGACGAAGTTCTGCGTGAGCATGGAGCGCCGGAGGCTCGGCTCCGGCAGAGGAGGAGGGCGGCACGGTCGTCCGCGGGAAAGCTTAACCCGGTGTCCGGAGTGGACTCGTCCCCGAACGCGCCGAACTGCTCCAGCGCTGCTGGAGAGGCGTCGAGTCAGGCTTTCTCGCGGCGGCGAGGGCGGTCCCTCATCGAGAGTCGGATTGGCGATCTGCGCCGCCTGTCACTCCGAGAGCGGTCGCCTCTGTCCCGGTGAGTCGGTCGGGTAGACTTCCGGCGCGTCGACCGCGCCGCGACCGCCGCGCGGGCGAACGAGAGCGGGCGACAGCTGCCGGAGATCCGCCGTTGACGCGCATCGAGATCAGTCAACGGCTCGTCATGGTCAACGCGGCGAGCGCGGTCGGCCGCCGGCTCCTGAGCGTGTCGGTCCTCCTCTGGGCCCACCAGTACCTCCTGGGGCGGATCGACGAGGACGAGTACGCGATCTACCCCGTCGTCGCGTCGGTGATGGTCTTCGCGCCGCTGTTCACGAGCTTTCTCGCGAGCGGCGTCGGGCGCTACGCGATCGCGGACTACGCGAAGGGGGACGAGGACGGGACGACCGCCGTCGTCTCTTCGATCTTCCCCCTGCTCGCCGTCGTCGCAGCCGCCCTCGTCGGCCTCGGCGTCTTCGCGGCCGTCGAGATCGATTCGTTCCTGAGGATCAGCGACGCCTACGTCGGGGACGCGCAGGTGATGCTCGTCCTGCTGGTCGTTTCGTTCGCCGCCCAGCTCGTCACGCTTCCTTTCACGCTCGGGTTCTCGATTCGTCAGCGGTACGTCCTTTCGAACGCGATCGACGTGGGCGTCGAGCTGCTTCGGCTGACGCTGCTGCTCGTCCTCCTGTTCACGGTCAGCACGCGCGTTCTTTGGATCGTCGTCGCATCGGTCGGCGCCACGCTCGTCGGCCTCTGCGTTCGCGTCGCACTCTCGCGTTCGATGGTGCCGGCGCTTCGATTCGAGCGCGCGCTCTTCGACTGGAAGCGCGGACGCGAGCTGATGAGCTTCGGCGTCTGGACGACCTTCGGGCAGCTCGCGTCGATGATCCACCGCGGCGCCGGACCGCTCGTGCTCAATCGCTTCGCGGGCGCCGCCGACGTGACGGGCTTCCACGTCGGCGCGATGTTCGACATGCAGATCCGCCAGATGTCGCAGGCCGCCGCCGGGCCCGTGCAGCCTGCGCTGACGGCGATGCATGCGACCGGGGACCGATCGCGGCTGGGGAACGCCTTCCTGCGCGGCGGGCGCTACGCGCTCTGGGCCTCGCTCTTCGCCGCATGTCCGCTCGTCGTCTTCCGCGCGGAGCTCGTCGACCTCTACACGTCCGGGAAGTACCCGGCCGCGGCCGGCGTGATGGTCCTCCTCATGGCGGTCTACCCGCTGACGTTCTCGAACACGATGCTGCCGAAGATCGCGGTGGCGACGGCGCACGTGCGATCGTTCTTCCTCGCGTCGCTCGGCGTGCAGCTCGTCAACCTCGCCACGATGCTGGCCCTCGTCGCCGGCGCCGGCATGCGCGCCCTCGGACCGGCGCTCGCCGTGTTCCTCACGACGACGGTGTCACAGCTCTTCGTCTTCTGGCCCATGGGCGTTCGCATGGCGGGCATCGAGCCCGGCCGCTTCGCCAGGGAGACGCTCCTCCCCGGTCTTCTCCCGGGGCTCGTCGCATCCGGCGTGTGGCTCGCGATTCGTGCGACCGTCGACGTCGCCTCTTGGTTCGAGCTCGCGCTCGCGTTCGGGGCCGGCGTCCCCGTCTATCTCGGCGTGCTGTATGCGCTAGGTATGAGGCCGGACGAGCGCGAGGGGGTCGCGCGATTGGCCGCTCGCTTCACCGGACGTGGGTCTCGCGCGAAGGCGTGACCCAGACGGAGTTCGTCGTCTCTGCCCGAGGCGCGTTTCGGGCATCTGAGCGCCGTTGCGCGGCACCACCACGAGAAGTCGAGTATTCCCCGTTCGGATTCTCAAGAGCCCTGGGGGGCTCCGACGAAACTCGGTGCAACCTCGTCGGCAGAGGTTGCTCTCGACAGGGTGCTTCGAAGCACGGTCCGGGAGTTCGCACGGACACCGAACCTACCAGCGCGCGGCCGCTCGCCTGACGCGCCTCTTTGGAACCGAACTCGGGTGACGGACAACCTGGACCGTCGATCGACCGTGGCGCGGTCGAGAGCGGCACCGGGACCGTCGGGGGGGCCGAGGAGCGATCCTTCATGAATCGTTCTTCGGACGAGGCGGCGAATCGACTCGTCGCGCCGTTGCGGGGGACTGGCTCAGGCCTAGACTCGCGGCCCCTCGGGTGACACCAGCAGCCCGAACGCGTCGCTCGCGAGCCTCACCGCATGTTGACGAGGCCGCCGCTCCGAGCCGGACTCTTCGGCGAGTGACGAAGTGAATCGAGGGGATCCCATGACGTCAGCACAGCAGCGAATGACTGGACTCACTTTGGCGCGAAACGCCGGCGGCGTGCTTCTTGCACTCGCCCTTGCCGCCTGCTCCGGAAGCGGAGCCGACTCGAGCGCGAGCACGCTCGGCGGGACGGCAGCACTCTCCATTCCCGACAACTCGGGAGTCGCGATCGAGGCCACGCAGGGAGGTCCCTTCTCGGAGGTGACCCGGCAGGTCCGGCTCGTGAACCGCGGGACGCAGACCACCGCCTGGAGCGCGGTGGTCGGCCAGCCCTGGATCTCGCTCTCCGAGCGGGCCGGCTCGCTCGCGGGCGGCCAGGCGACCTCCGTTCGACTCACCCTCGATCCCTCCTACGCGAACAACCTCGCCGCCGGTCGTCACTACGGCCAGGTCGTGTTCCGCGGCGAGGACGGGATGGAGCTCACGACCGACGTCCGCCTCGACCTCGACGCCGAGGAGACGATCGCCGAGGGCGCTCTCAGCGTCTCCGGCGCGAACGGCATTCGACTCGAGGCCGTCGTCGGGCGCCCCGTCGCGGCGGTCGACTTCGAGCTCTCGAACGAGGGCGCCGACTCGCTCGGCTGGCGCGTGGACACGGGTGCCGACTGGCTCCAGCTTCCCGAGACGGTCGCAGGCGCGCTCGTCGGCGGGGAGACCTCGTCGCTCTCTCTCGACGTGAACGAGGAGCGCCTCGCGCAGCTCGGGCCGGGTGAGTACGAGGCGACCGTCACGCTGCAGTACACCGTCGGCTCGGTCGAATCGACGCTGCAGCGTCAGGTCGGCGTGTCCGTCGGCCCGAACACGAGCAGCGCCGCCAGCGGCGGTCGCGCAACGCGCGGTCTGCTCGCTCTCTACGACTTCGAGGAGGCGTTCGGCGACACGATCTTCGACAGCGGTGGCGTTGGCGCGCCGCTCAACCTCCGCGTTGCGGATCCCTCCAAGACGACGTGGATCCCCGGCGGCCTTCGACTCGACAGCGCGACGATCGTCGAGTCCATGGGCTCGGCCGGGAAGATCAACGACGCGCTTCGTTCGTCCGGCGAACTCACCTTCGAGCTCTGGATCGAACCGTCGAGCCTCGATCAGGAGGGACCGGCGCGCGTCATGAGCCTCTCCGACGGCGCCTACAGCCGGAACCTGACCATCGGTCAGGGCCTCTGGAACGGCCAGCCCAACGACACCTACTCGGCTCGCCTGCGGACGCAGACGACCGACCTCAACGGCGATCCGATGCTGATCGCTCCGAGCGGCGTCGCCCGTGCGGAGCTCCAGCACGTCGTCTTCACGTTCTCGACCGACGGCACGGGCTCGCTCTTCGTCGATGGCTCGATGGTCGCGTCGCACAACCCGGGGCCGAACCTCGGAAGCTGGGACGCCGGCTTCAAGCTGGCCTTCGGGAACGAGATCGGCACGGATCGCGCGTGGCTCGGATCCCTGCACCTCGCTGCGGTCTACGACCGCGCGCTCTCGCGGGGCGAGGTCACCGGCAACTACGTCGCCGGACCCCAGGATCCCGCGGCTGGGCGCATCTCCGTGTCTCCGCTGGAGGACTTCGAAGTCAGCTTCGTCGAGGGCGAGGACCCGCCGGTCGACCAGAAGATCTATCGCGTCGAGAACATCGGAGACGCGGTCGTCGGCTGGGAAGCGAACCCCAGCGCGGGCTGGATCTACGCGATCGGTCGCCGCGCCGGCCGTCTCGACCCTGGCGAGTTCGCGGACGTCGTCGTTCGCCTCGACGTGCCGACCGTGCGTGACTTCGACATCGGCCGCACGACGGCGACGGTCGACTTCATCAACGTGGCCGAGCCGTTCGGCACGACCCAGCGCGAGGTCGGCGTCACGGTCTTCCCGGAAGGGTCGAACGGCGGGGGCGGCAAGCCCGGCCCCGGCAACACGGGGCCGACGAACCCCGGCATCCTGCAGCCCATCTCCGGCTTCGACGTGTTCGAGGACGGCGCTGTGATCGAGAACGTCGCGATCAGCGGTCCGATCCGCATCTACGCCGACAACGTCACGATTCGGAACTTCCGACTCGACGGCAACGGCAGCGCGTTCGGCATCTACTCGCGCGACGGCGGCGTCAACCTCGTCATCGAGGACGGCGAGATCGTCGACTGTGACGCGGCGGCGATCGCCGGCCGTCACTGGACGGCGCGGCGCATCAACATGCACGAGCTCGGCTCGGACGGCGTCAAGTGCGACGGGAACAACGTCCTGGAGGGCTGCTGGATCCACCGCCTCGGCGTCAACCCGGGCGCGCACGCGGACGGCAACCAGACCCGCGGCGGCGGCAACTGCGAGGACATCGTGATCCGCGGCAACAACTTCGACATGCCGATCCCGGACGGTCCGAACGGCCCCGGTCCGCCCTACGCGTCGAACGCGACCCTGTTCATCTCCACCGCCGTGGGGGAGATCAACAACCTCATCATCGACGGCAACTGGCTGAACGGGGGCAACTTCACGGTCTACCTCCGGGACAAGGGCCGAGGCTACGGCTACCCGCAGAACGTCGTGATGACCAACAACCGGTTCGGGCGTGACTACCGCCACGGCGTTCTCGTGAACGACACCCAGGGGACCGCGGTGATCACCGGCAACCGCTGGGATGACACGAACGAGCTGATGTCCATCAACAACTGATGGCACGCCCCTGAACGGGCAGCGGGCGCGATCGATGTCTTTCGGTCGCGCCCGCTCTCGTTTCCCCGGTCTCCTGCGACGCCGGGTCCCGCATTGAGGGATGATGACGGGGGATGGGCCGGCGCTTCTACGTCAACTTCCATGGGCTCGGGAGCCCGGATTCCGACGCGGAGAGCAGCGAGCTCCCGTATTGGATCGGCCGGGACGAGTTCGAGGAGGTGCTCGACGGACTCGAGAAGGCGCTGGGGCCCCGTCTGGGCGTCACGTTCGACGACGGCTTCCGGTCGGACCTCGAGATCGCGGTCCCCGCGCTCCAGGAACGGGGCCTCGATGCCACGTTCTTCGTCCTGGCCGGGCTCCTCGGGGACGCGCGCCGGCTCGACCGCGGGGCCGTCCGTGAGATCCGCGACGCCGGGTTCACGATCGGGTCCCACGGCTGGGACCACCGCAAGTGGCGCGGCCTCGACCTGGACGTGCGCCGGAGGGAGATGCACGACTCCCGGCGCTACCTGGAGGACCTCCTGGGCGAGCCCGTCACGTCCGCGGCCTGCCCCTTCGGCTCCTACGACCGCGCGGTCCTCCAGGAGCTCCGCGGGTCGGGCTACCGAACGATCTACACGAGCGACCCCGGCTGGTCGGCGGACTCCGACTCGGTCCGCGCGCGGAACACCCTGACGAACGACGTCCCGCCCGAGGCGCTCGCGTCGTGGATCTCCCGGAGAAGCGGCGCAGTGCAGGGCGGCGCCCACCGGATCAAGAGATGGGTGAAGGCGCGGCGATGACGGAGTCGCCCGGCCGCGTTCTCATCGGCTACGGCCACGCGATCGCCGCGGTCGAGACCGCGCGCAGCCTCCTTCGAGCCGGTTTCTCGGTCGTGGCCTTCGAGCGCGACGATCGGCGCTCGCTGCTTCGGCATCTCCGCGGCGTCGAGGTCCACACGATCCCGTTCGTGGGGGACGACCCCGGGGGCGCGAAGGGCGCGCTCGTCGCGCTCGCGGAGTCCGTGCGGCCCGCGGTGCTCATGCCGCTCGACGACGCGTCTCTCTGGCTCGCGTCCGAGCTCTCCGAGAGAGGGGATCTGCCGATCGACTGCGTGACGTCGCACTCCTGCGCTCGGTTCGCGCTCGACAAGCGGAAGCAGGTCGAGGCGGCGCTCGAGGCCGGTCTCTCCGTCCCGACGACGTCCATCTGGAGCGAGGCCGACCGGGAGCCCGCGGTCCCGGATGGGCCGGTCATCGTGCGGCCGGCGCTCGCATACAGGGTCGTCGGGAAGGGAGCAGGGCGCGGCCGCGTCCAGATGTTCGAACGCGGCGAGGAGCTGCGCGCGCTCCTGGGAGACGCCCCGCCCGAGCCCGCCCTCGTCCAGCCCTTCGTTCGCGGTCAGGGCGAGGGGATGTTCGGCTGGGCGGGCCGGGACGGCGTCGTCGGCTGGTCCGCACACCGCCGCCTCAGGATGATCGATCCGCACGGCTCCGGCTCGGCCGCGTGCGAGAGCGTCGACGTCGACCCGTCTCTGACCGAGGCAGCAGAGCGCCTCGTTCGCTCCGTCGGATGGAGGGGCCAGTTCATGATCGAACTGCTGCGCGACGACGACGGCACGGCGCACTTCGTCGAATTCAACGGGCGCCCGTGGGGCAGCATGGCCCTCGCTCGTCGCCGGGGCTACGAGTACCCCGCGTGGACGGCGCTCGGTGCGCTCGACGCGGACTACGTGCCGGACCCTCCCGTCGACCCACCCCACGTCACGGCGCGGCATCTCGCGCGCGATCTGGTCCATCTCGCGAGCGTGTTTCGCGGACCCAAGCGGCCCGTCCCGAGCTGGCCGAGCCGACGTGGCGCACTCCGAGACGTCCTCGGGAAGCGCCGCGGTGAAGCGTGGTACAACTTCGAAGACGGCGACGTGAAGCTCTGGCTCCTGGACACGCTGTTGACGCTGAAGAGCTATCTCCCGCGCAGGGGGCGCAGATGAAGTGCAAAGCCGCTGTCCACGTCCACTCCGACTGGTCGTACGACGGTTCGTGGACGCTGTCTGAGCTCGCGCGCGCGTTTCGGGATCGGGGCTACGACGTCGTTCTCATGACGGAGCACGACAAGGGCTTCGACGAGGCGCGCTGGAGGGACTACTGCGCGGCGTGCGAGGAGAGCTCGACGTCGGACCTCCTCCTCGTTCCCGGGATCGAGTACAGCGACGCGGACAACGTCACGCACATCCTCTGCTGGGGCGAGGACATCGGGTTCCTCGGCGAGGGGCTCGACACGGCCGCGACGCTGCAGGCCGGATCGGATGCGGGCGCGGTGATGGTCATGGCACACCCGTGGCGTCGGCGCGCGCACGAGCGCTACCGCGAGTCGTGGCGACCCCACCTCGTCGGCGTCGAAGCGTGGAACCGCAAGGCGGACGGGATCGCGCCCCGCCGCGAGGCCCTCGACATGATCGCGGACACCTCGCTCGTGCCGTTCGCCTCGCTCGACTTCCACCGCTCGCGTCAGTTCTTCCCCCTGTCCATGCAGTGCGATCTCGGCGATCGGTCGCCGTCGGTGGGATCCGTTCTCGAGTCGCTTCGCGAACGGCGCGTCGAGGCGATCGCCTTCGGCCGGCCGCTCAGCCTCTTCACGGGCGGAGTCGTGGGCGGCGCGGCGCGCGCCGCTGAGTCGGCGCGAGGGAAGCTCGCGGCTGCCGTGCGAAAGATGGCGTAGTCCGGGGTGAAGGTCGTGGAGAATCAGCCCGCACCGATCTCGCCGCGCGTGACCGTCGGGCTGCCCGTCTACAACGGCGCGGGCTACCTCGAGCGAACGGCGCGGTCGGTCCTCGACCAGACGTTCGGCGACCTCGAGCTCGTCATCGCGGACAACGCTTCGACCGACGAGACGCGCGACATCTGCGAGCGGCTCGCTGCCGAGGACGGACGAGTTCGGTACTGCCCGGCGGAGTCGAACCTCGGAGCGGCGTGGAACTACAACCGGCTCGTCGATCTCGCGCGCGGCGACATGTTCAAGTGGGCTCCGCACGACGACCCCGTCGCGCCGACGTTCCTCGAGCGAACGGTCGCGCTCCTCGACGGCGACCCTGACGCCGTCCTCGCCTACACGGGGGTGCGGCGCATCGACGAGGCCGGGAGCGATCTCGGGCTCGACCGGGTCTCGATCGCGACTTCGATGCCGTCACCCACGCACCGCGCCCGCCACGTGATCTCGCGCGTCAAGCTCGCGACGCCCGTCACGGGCCTCGCTCGCCTCGAAACGCTGAAGAAGACCCGGCTGATCGGCTCGTTCCCCGCCTCGGACTACGTGCTCCTCGCCGAGCTGGCGCTGCTCGGGAACATCCTCGAGGAACCCGAGCCGCTGATGTTTCGCCGCATCCACGACGAGTCGTCGCGGAAGGTGAACGACACCAAGAAGTCCGTCCAGGCCTGGTTCGATCCCCGCGCGAAGTCGTGGCCGCTGCTCTCGATCCGCCAGCGACTGATGCTCGAGTACATGCGCTCGGCCTGGCGGATCCGCTCGGGCCTCGGCTCGCGCCTCTACTCCGCGGCGGAGCTTGGTCGCGCCTACGCGTGGACGAGGACGCGCGTCGTCGCGGGTCGGATCCGACGCGACCTCGTCCATTCGGAGGGCCGGTAGGCCGTGTTCCGCACCCGTCCTCCCGGGAGTCCATCGCCCGAGCTCTCGGTCCTCGTCGTCTCGTACAACACGGTCGACGAGACGGTCGCGTGCCTACGGTCCGTGATCGAGGAGACGCACGGCGTGGAGTACGAGATCATCGTCGTCGACAACGCGTCGACCGACGGGTCCGCCGACGCGATCGAAGCCGTCGATCCCTCGATCCGCCTCGTCCGCTCCGCCGAGAACCTCGGCTTCGGCGCGGCGAACAACCTTGCGAGCAAGATGGCGCGCGGCCGACTGCTGCTCCTGCTCAATCCGGACACGCTCCTGCGCATGGACGCGCTGACGCGCCTGGTCTCCTTCTCCCATTCGCACCCGCGAGCGCGCCTGTGGGGAGGTCGGACGGTGGCGCTCGACGGAACGCTCAACATCGGGTCGTGCTGGGGAGCTCCCACGCTCTGGGGCCTCTTCTGTCGCGCCATCGGCCTCAGCAGCGTCTTCAAGGGTTCGTCCTTCTTCAACCGTGAGGCGATGGGCGGCTGGAAGCGCGACACGATCAGGGAGGTCGACATCGTCTCCGGCTGCTTCCTCATGATCGAGCGCGAGCTCTGGGAGGACCTCGCGGGGTTCCACCGTGACTTCTTCATGTACGGGGAGGACATCGACCTCTCGCTGCGAGCGCGTCGGCTCGGTGCGGCGCCGCGCATCTGCCCGCAGGCGGAGATCGTGCACCTGGAGGGGGCCTCCGAGCGCGTGAAGTCGGCGAAGCTCGTGCGGCTCTTCACGTCGCGGATGAAGCTCTACAGGAAGTTCTGGAGTCCGCTGAAGGCGAGCTGCGGACTTGGACTGGTCGAGCTGCGGGTGCTCGTCCGCGTCGCCTCGGACGCGGTTCGCTCGCCCTTCCGCCGCGGCGACGCGCGCAAGAGCGAGTGGGCGGAGGTCTGGCGCCAGCGCGAGGTGTGGCGCGAGGCGTTCCGTACGACCGAGCGCTACGGGGCATTCGAGCCGGGCGCGTGGGGCCGCCTCGAGGCCGACGAATTCGCGGTCGAGACGAGATCGGGCTAGCGTCGCGCGAGCCGATGGTGCGCGATCAGGGGCGACTGCACCATCGTCGACGCGACGTGCGCCAGCCGGCCCATCACGCGCTTCTTGGGCTGCGGCGTGATCGTGATCGACTCGCGCTCGCGAACGCGGTTGCCCTGGAACACGTGGCCGGTCGGGATGTCCGTCGCGGTCAGCGGCTGGGCATCGATCCCGAAGCGCTCGCAGATGGCGCGCAGGGTCGCGACGGGGTCGTCGAGGAAGTCCTCGTAGCGGACGCGGATCCGCCGCTTGGCGTCGAAGCGACGGTACTCCAGCTCTGAGAGAAAGCCGACCGTCGCCATGTACGCGTTCGCCTTCGGGACGCCCATCGGGCGCTTCCGCTGGACGTTCTTCTGGAGCGCGTCGATCACATCGACCGGGTGACGGATCAGGTGGATGACGTGCGTCTCCAGCTCGGGGTTGTCGCGCAGGAGCGCGGCCCGTCGCGGGTAGTGCGACGTATCGACGACCCAGTCCGCGTCCGTCTCGGTGCGAATCGCGCGCATGAGTTCACCGGTCAGGCTCCGGTGCGCCTCGACGAGCTCGGGGCCCGGCCGCTTGAACAGCGAGCGGTGGTGCTCGAGGTTCCGGCTGAACTTCATTCCGAAGTACGGCTCAGCCCCCGAAACGCGCTTCCGCACGCGCTCCCAGAGCTCCTTCGTCTCCGGCCTGTCGCTCTTCGGGTGCCCCTCGAAGATGAACCAGGAGTGCATCTCGCCGCCGTAGAAGACGCGCCGGAGCTGGCCGAGCGCGATGCCGAGCACGGTGCTCCCGCTGCGCCCCGCGCCCATGACGTAGAGGACCTTGGTGGGGGACGGAGGCATCGGCAGAGAGAGGCAGGGGGCAGACGCGGGAGTCTACCCGTCTACGGCGACAGGTTCATGCGTCGGTCGGGCGCTCGTTCCTCTGCGAGAAGCGAAGGGCGTGGCTCGAACTGATGCGTGCGAGCTCCGGCTGTTCACGCGAATCGCGACCGAGCCGCGAAGCGGCGGGAGCTATATTTCGCGCACCCGACGCTGCCCTTCGGTCGGGGCCGACCCATGGAGAAGAAGCCGCAGGCGAGCCCGCTCATCATCATCGGGATGCACCGGTCGGGGACGTCCATGACGGCGCGGCTCCTCGAGTCCCTCGGCGTGTTCATGGGCTGGAAGAAGCAGGGCGACCACGAAGCGCTCTTCTTCAACCACCTCAACGAGTGGATGTTCGACCAGTCCGGCGCCGACTGGGACCGTCCCGATCCGGTCGTCGAGCTCCTCGCGCACGATCAGCTCTGCGCCCACGTCGAGAGCTACCTGCGGATCACGCTCGCGAGTCCGCGGTGCGTCGCCTACCTCGGACCCTCGAGGTACCTGCGCTATCGCTCGATGCTCGCGATCCGCGAGCCCTGGGGGTGGAAGGACCCTCGGACGACGTACGTGCTGCCGATGTGGATGAGGCTCTTCCCCGACGCGAAGGTGCTGCACGTCCTGCGGCACGGCGTCGACGTCGCCCAGAGCCTCAAGGCCCGCAACGCGCGCAACCTGGAGCGGATCGGGGCGCGGACGCAGCGCGTGCGCTTCAAGTACCAGTTCCTCCCGAAGCGCAAGGGGTTCCTGAACAGCGTCCGCTGCGAGACGCTCGAAGGCGGCCTCGAACTCTGGCGCGAGTACGTCGAGCGCGCGGGAGAGGTCATCGAGCCCCTCGGCGATCGCGCTCTCGAGATCCGCTACGAGGACCTCCTGGCCCGGCCGACCGAGGTCCTTCCCGAGATCGCGCGCTTCACGGGGATCGAAGCGAGCACCGCGGACGTCGAGCGTGCGAGCGAGCGCGTCGACGCCGGACGCGCCTTCGCGTATCGACGGTCGGCGGAGCTCTCCGCGCTCGCCGAGCGGGAGAGCACAGTGCTCGCGCTTCACGGCTACGCGCTGAACGAGGCGGAAGTGGGATGAAGACGATCGACGTCCTGATGGTGACCTACCAGGCGCCAGAGTCGACGCGCCTGTCGCTGGGCCGACTCCTCGATTCGTGCGACGACGCGATGCGCGTCTGGCTCTGGCACAACGGAGACCATGAGGAGACGCTGGAGGTGGTCACCGAGTTCTCGCGCGATCCCCGCGTCGCCCGGTTCCATCACAGCCGCGAGAACCTACGGCTGTGGGCGCCGACGAACTGGCTCCTCGGCGAGTCCGACGCCGACTTCCTCTCGAAGGTCGACGACGACAACGTCGTCCCCGAGGGCTGGGCGCGGACGCTCGCGGCGGCGCACGACGAGTCCGCCGATCTCGGCGTGCTCGGATCGTGGAGGTTCCAGGACGAGGACTTCGTTCCCGAGCTGGCCGAGCGCAAGATTCGCTCCTTCGGCCGGATCCAGGTCATGGTGAATCTCTGGGTGGAGGGCAGCTGCTTCCTCATGAAGCGCGCCTGTCGCGACCAGCGGGGCGTTCTCGCGCCGAAGGAGAGCATGCCGACCTACTTCCGGTCCCTCGTCGTTCGGCACGGCTGGACGAACGGCTGGCTGTACCCCTTCGTCCGCTACGAGAACCTCGACGATCCGCGCTCGGAGCACTCGCTGCTGCGGAATCAGGGGGACTTCGCGGAGAGGATGCCGTTGACGGCCCAGTACAACGGCGTCGAGTCCATCGAAGCGTGGACCGACCAGCTCCGGCGCTCGGCGCGAGCCGTACAGGCCGCCTCCCCGGACCCCCGTGACTGGTCCGGGTGGCGCCTCAAGCGCAAGCGGCTGAAGAGGGCGCTCCAGCGCGTGGTCCTACGCCAGAAGCACCACTGGTAGCCGATCAGTACGCCCCGCGTCCGGTCGCGACGGCGCGAACGGTTCGGGTCAGGAGCTGGAAGTCGAGCGACGGGCTGCGCTGCAGCGCGTAGCTGAGGTCCATGCGGACCCAGTCCTCGAAGCCGACGTCGCTCCGTCCGCTCACCTGCCAGATGCAGGTCAGACCGCCCGGAACCGACAGCCGATCCCGCTGCCAGGGCTCGTACTTGGCTACCTCGTTCAGCGTCGGCGGACGCGGACCGATGAGGGTCATCTCGCCGACGAGGACGTTGTAGAACTGCGGCAGCTCGTCGATGCTCGTCCGCCGGATGAAGCGGCCGACGGGCGTGAGCCGCGGGTCGTTCTTGATCTTGAAGATCGGACCGTCCTTCTCGTTCTTCGCCTCGAGCGCAGCGCGGCGCTTCTCGGCGTCCTGGTACATCGACCGGAACTTGATGAAGGCGAACGGCCGCCCGCCGACGCCTGCGCGTCGCTGGACGAAGAACACGGGGCCTGGAGAGGTGAGCTTGATCGCGACGGCGACGACCGCGAAGACCGGGAGGAGCGCGACGAGCACGGTCCCCGCGACGACGACGTCCATGGCTCGACGCCAGGGCGAGAGCTGCTTGCACGAGGCCAGCCACAGGTCCTCGACGTCGGACGGCCCGGCGAGCCGCCTGATCTCGGACATCGAGTCGACGTTGAGCGCGACCCGCTCGGGCGAGTCCGGCTCGTCCGACTCGGAGGCGTCGTCGCGGGCTGCCTCGTAGCTGTGCGTGACGCCCTCGCGTCGGATCATCGACGGGCCCGCGGCGACTCGCGAACCGTTGTGGGCGCCGAGGCCACCCGCGTGATCGTCGTCATGACCGCTGTCCGTCCCCCCGGCGTCGAACCCGTGCGTGAACACGGCGAGCTCGGCGGAGCAGGCGCGTTCGGCGAGTTGACTCCGGATGCGGTCGGCCAGGCACCACGCCCCTGCGCCGTCCGTATCCGGTAGGAGGAGTCCCAGCGTCCTGCGGTCGATGCGACCGAGGGTGTCCGAGCAGCGCTTCTCCGCGTCGAGGACCTCGCACGCGATGGGCTGGCGGTCTTGCTTCTTCGGGTCGGTGGCGACCGTGACGACGGAGAAGGGTCTCAGCGACCTGTTGGCTCTCGAACGCTCGCGCAGGTAGGCGGCTTCGAAATCGCTTGCGCTGAGTGCCGGCAGCGAACGGCACCGTCGTCGACCGAGACGCGGCAGCCCGGTACGCGAATAGAAGGGAAACATCGTGGCAGGGAGGGAGGCAGTGCTCAGAGCTCTCTGTCGCAGAGGGGTGAACCCCGACGACAGCAACGGAAAACGATCGTTCTCCGCTCTGAGGCTCGATCCGGAAGGGCTTCGTGGTCACCGCGCCGCCGCAGGACGGATCACGGAGTCGAGACGAAGGGTGGGTGACGTTGGTGAGGGAAGGGACGGCAGGGTGAAGTGGGATGGGCGGTCCCCCTCGATGAGCAGGTGAGGGGAAGGCCCGGCAGGGTGTGGTGCTTCGGCGCCTGAAATATTACTCATCTCGGGCGGTCCGACAAGGTGCTCGGGCGGGACCGTGGGGACTCCGGGGTCTGGAATCAACCACTGGCGCCTGATCGAGCCTCGTACTGATCCGCTTTCGGCCCTTCAGGGCCCCTACGGGCCCTGTGGGCCGCCTTGGGAGGCATGACCGAAGTTGGGACACCGCAGCCCATGTCCCCCCGAGCCAACGAAGTTCGGTGCCCGAACGCGCCTGCCGAATAAAGCAGGGCATGCTTCCGAGCGGGGACGCCGTACGACTGATTCCGAGCCTGCTCGGCCCCGTGAGGCGGGGTCCGCTCTAGAACGTCCGGCCTCCCTCACCGCCACGCTGCCACCAAATCGGGCTCGGACTGGAAGTTCGGGCCTGGCCGGAGCCGACGAACACCCCATGGATCTTCATGCGATCGCGCCCCTGACTCGCTGGGCGGCGGGACTCTGCCTGTCCCTCGTCGCGTGCTCGAGTCCGATGGGCCCCCCCGTCCACGAGCTCGCGCCCAAGATCAACTCGACCCTCTTCTGGCTCCCGTCCACGATCTCGGCGGGGGACAAGCTGTCGGTCGTCTTCCGCAAGCGGACCGAGTGGAACCAGGACGTCACGGTCCACCTCGACGGCTCCGCTTCGTTCCTCTCGGTCGGGACGATCCCGGTCGCCGGCATGACGCTGACGGAGCTGAACGGAATCCTCAGCGACCGGTACTCGCAGATCGTCGAGGCGCCGGACGTCGTCGTCGGGATCGACGAAGAGGCGCCGCGGACCTACGCGATCATGGGGGAGGTCGCCTCGCCCGGCGAGTACCCGCTGCCGCCGGACCGCTCCCTCACGCTCCTGGAAGCGCTCGGACAGGCCTCGGGGTTCTCGAAGCGCGCGGCCTGGCTCAGCAACACGCAGATCATCCGCTGGGTCCCCGAGCGAGGACGCCTGCAGTCGTTCGTCTTCG
>JBCCSK010000075.1:0-19423 GCA_039200205.1 Planctomycetota bacterium | reverse complement strand
TACCTGCGCGTGGTCGACGGAACGCTGCGCAAGTACACGATGACGCCGCGGTACTCGTCGTAGACCGCGTCGAAGATCAGGGCGCGCAGCGGCGCGTTCGGATCGCCCTCGGGCGCCGGGAAGGAGTCGACGATGCGGTCGAGCACGTCCGGCACGCCGACGCCGGTCTTGGCCGAGATGCGGCACGCGTCCGTCGCTTCGATGGCGAGGCTGTTCTCGATCTCCTCCGCGATCTCCTCGGGCCGCGCGTGCCCGAGGTCGACCTTGTTCAGCACGGTCAGGATCTCGAGGTCCGCCTCGATCGCGAGGTAGGCGTTCGCGACCGTCTGGGCCTCGACGCCCTGGCTCGCGTCGACGAGCAGGATCGCGCCCTCGCACGCCTGCATCGACTTCTCGACCTCGTAGTTGAAGTCGACGTGGCCGGGCGTGTCGATCAGGTTGAATAGGTACGTCTGCCCGTCCTTCTCGTGCTTGGCGGACACGGCGCGCGCCTTGATCGTGATCCCACGCTCGCGCTCCAGCTCCATGTCGTCGAGCAGCTGGTCCTTCATCTCGCGCTTGCGCACGGTGCCGGTCAGCTCGAGGATGCGGTCCGCGAGCGTCGACTTGCCGTGGTCGATGTGCGCGATGATCGAGAAGTTTCGGATGAACTTGGGGTCCACGCGGGGCGACGCAGAGCGCCTCGGGTCATTCGTTCGAGAGGGCGGCGAGCGCGGGCTCCAGCGCGCGCAGCGCGCGCCCCCGGTGGCTCACCGAGGCCTTCTCTTCGGCCGTGAGTGCGGCGAAGACGAGCCCCGTGACCTGGAACCCTCCCTCGGTGAAGCGGAAGAGCGGATCGTAGCCGAATCCGCCCTCGCCCTCCGGCGCGCGGAGGACGGTTCCGCGGGTGCGGCCCTCGGCCTCGTGCGCGATCTCGCCGCTCCCGGGCCTCGCGAGTGCGAGGGCGCACACGAACGCGGCGCCGCGCTGCCCGTCCGGGACGTCCTTGAGCGCGGAGAGCAGCTTGGCGTTGTTCCGATCGCTGTCGCCGTGGACGCCCGCGTAGCGAGCCGAGAGGACGCCGGGTGCTCCGCCGAGCGCGTCGACCTCGAGCCCCGAATCGTCGGCGAGCGTCCAAAGTCCGCTGTGGCGCGCGCCGGCCGCGGCCTTCTTCCGCGCGTTGGCGGCGAACGTGTCCCCGTCCTCGACGACGTCCGGGATCCCGCCGATGTCGGCGGGGCGCACGACCTCCACGCCGTGCGGGGCGGCGATCCGCTCGAGCTCGGCGAGCTTCCCCGGATTGCCCGACGCGAGCAGGAGACGCACCTCAGCCCCCGAGCGCCGCGGACTGGAGCTCGAAGATCTTCCGGATGCCGGCCTCGCCGAGATCGACCAGCCGATCGAGTTCGGAGCGATCGAACGGCGCGCCCTCGGCGGCGCCCTGGACCTCGACGAACTTGCCCTCGCCGGTCATGACGAGGTTCATGTCGCTGTGGGCGGCCGAGTCCTCGACGTAGCACAGGTCGACGAGCGGCGTGCCGTCGACGACGCCGACCGAGACAGCCCCGAGCTGCGACCGGATCGGCCAGGTGCGGATCTTTCGCTGCTCGTCCAGGTACGTGCACGCGTCGTAGAGCGCGACGTAGGCGCCGCTGATCGCCGCGGTGCGGGTGCCGCCGTCCGCCTGGAGAACGTCGCAGTCGATCCAGATCGTGCGCTCGGTGAGCGCCTTCATGTCGACGACCGCGCGCAGTGCGCGCCCGATCAGCCTCTGGATCTCGACCGACCGCCCGTCGACCTTGCCCGCCTTGTCGCGCTGCTTCCGGTCGTGGGTCGAGCTCGGGAGCATCGAGTACTCGGCGGTGACCCAGCCGCGGCCCTTGCCCTTCAGGAAGTGCGGCACGCCGTCCTGGACGCACGCGGTGCAGAGCACCCGGGTGTCGCCGAAGGACGCAAGGACCGAGCCCGCTGCGTGCTTCGTGAAGCCGCGCTCGAAGGTGATGGGACGGAGCTCGTCGTGACTGCGGCCGTCGCTGCGCTGCATGAAAAGAGGGGAGAGAGCCGGGGGAAACGGGCGAGGAGTCTACTCGCTCGGCGCGTCGAGCAGCACGGCGAGCCGCGCCATCGCCCGGTGGAGCAGCATCCTCACGGCACCTGGCGATTTCCCCGTGTCCGCGGCGATCTCCTCCCGCGAGTGTCCCGCGATCTTCGCCTGCACGATCACCTCCCGGTACTCCTCCGGGAGCGCGTCGAGGGCCGACTCGAGCCGCTCGAGCTCGTCGCGGATCTCCAGCCGCGCGCTCGGCGTACGGCTGTCGGCGTCCGGGGGATCGACGACGTCGCCGTCCTCGTTCGCGAGCGTCCGCTCGCGCAGCGCGTCGCGGCGTACGGCCGTGAGCCGCTCCCGCCGCTGCCCGAGCTTTCGGACCGTCGTCGCGTACAGCCAGCGTCGGAACGCCTGCTCGCTCGGGTGCTGGAAGACGTCGCCGTGCGTGAGGATCTCTCGGCACACCGACTGGACGATGTCCGAGTCCGTCTCTCGCCCGCGGACGAGCCCCCCGGCGCGGCGTTTCACGATCGAGCGGAGCTCGGGGAGCGAGCGGCAGAGCAGCTCCTCCAGCGCCTCCCGATCGCCCTCGGCCGCTGCGCGGGCGAGTGCTTCGTCGTCGTCGGGGAGGGGGGCTTCGTCGTCTGCGGACATTTCCGAGAGGACCCCCGTGACGCGCGGCGGCGCGTCCGAATGGCCCGGTGCGATCTACAGTAGCCGCTCTGCCATCCTGCGCCGCACCCCGAGACCGCCGCGCGGCCCTCCGACCATGCCCGAACCCTCGCAGTCCCTCGATGAGCTCGTCTTCGAGTACCTCGAGGCCTGCGAGCGGTCCGAGGACGAGGCGGCGGCGTGTCTGGCTCGCCTCAAGGGGTCGTCGTCCGACGGCGGGGTCGCCCTGGAGAGCGCCATCCGCCGGCTCGCGGAGACAGGGCTCCTGGAGGTCGACCCGGACGCGAACCTCAGGATCGGTCGGTACACGATCGTCCGCAGGCTCGCCCGCGGCGGGATGGGGGAGGTGTTCCTCGCGAGGTCGGAGGACGGCGGCGACGAGGTCGCGATCAAGCTCCTCCGGCGCGAGCTGGAGGACGACGAAGACGCGCGGCGTAGCTTCGCGCGCGAGGTCGAGATCGTCCGCCGGCTGCGCCACCCCGGGATCGCCGCCTTGCTCGAGGTGGGCGAGGATCGCGGACTGGCGTACCTCGTCTTCGAGCGCATCGAGGGCGTCACGCTGGAGGCGGCCGTTCGCGCCGCGAACGAGTCGGCCGGGGAGGATCGCACGGCCCGCGACTTCGCTCTCTCCTTCGACGGCGACGCGGCGGACGGCGATCTCTTCGAGGGTGACTGGATGCGGGCGACGGCGCGCGTTGGCCGTGAGATCGCTCGCGCGCTCGGTCACGCTCACGCCCAGGGCGTGATCCACCGCGACGTGAAGCCCTCGAACGTGATGATCACGCCGACGGGGCGCGTCGTCCTCCTCGACTTCGGGCTGGCGTCGCTGCGCGAGGCCGATTCGATGACGCAGTCCGGACAGCGGCTCGGGTCGCTTCCGTACATGGCGCCCGAGACGGTGCGGGGAGCCTCTGACGCGTCGCCCGCGACCGACGTGTACTCACTCGGCGTCACGCTGTTCGAGCTCGCGACGCTGCGGTCACCGTTCGAGGCGCGCGATCCGGAGCGGCTCGCCGTCGAGATCCTCGTCGGCGCACCTCGGACCGCGCGCCGCGTCGACGCGCGCGTTCCCGCCGAGCTCGACCGCGTGATCGCGTGCGCGATGGACGCGTCGCCCGCGCATCGCTACGGCTCGTCCGAAGCGCTGGCGTCAGACCTGACCGAGTTCCTCGAGGGCCGCACCGTTCGCGCGCGCAGCGCGTCGTGGCCGCGAACGATCGGCCGCTGGTCTCGTCGCCACCCGGCGCGCGCCGCCGCTCTGATCGCGACGGCCTTCCTGGTCATCGCCGGCCCGATCGGGTACGCGCTGGTCGAGCGACGCTACGCGGACGAGTTGGAGGGAGTGAACGCTGCGCTCTCGGCGTCGCTGGAGCAGGAGATTGCACTGAAGGAGGCCGCCAACCTCGCAGCCGACGAAGCGATGCAGGCGATCTACGACCAGCTTCGCTGGTTCGCCTCACAGGGGCTGCGCGACGTACCGGGCGGCATGGAGGTGCGCGCCGTCCTGGTCGAGAGCGGGCTCGACATCCTCGATCGTCTCCCCGAAGGGGCCGGTTCACGCGAGTCGCGCGAGTGGCTCCGCGGCTCGCTCCTCGCCGCGCGTGGCCAGGTGCGCGCTGCATCCGGTGACCGCGCCGGCGCGCAAGCGGACTACCGCGAGCAGGAGCGCATCCTCCGCTCGCTCCTCGCCGCGTCGCCGGACGAAGCGCGGCTGACATACGAGCTGGGCGCGCTGGTCGGCGAACGAGGGAACCGATTGGCCGGCGACGCGCGTCCGGCCGAGGCGGTCGCGCTCCTCGCGGAGGCGAACGAGCTGCTGCGCCGCGCGCACACTCTCGGCTGGGAAGGGTCGCGCGCGGCGGCGACTCTGCTCCAGGTGCGGGGGGTCCACGCGAACGCGCTCGTCGAACTCGGTGAGCACGACGCGGCACTCGAGCTGTGCGATCTCGCAGAGGACGAGTTCGAACCCTTCGGCGGGTCGCTCGATCCGGTCGTCGAGCAGCGGCTGCGCGCCGTCGAGTGGTTCGGACTGTCGGAACTCGCCGGCGCTCGCGCGCGCGTCTGGCGCGATCTCGGCGAGCCGGACGCGGCCGACGACGAAGAGCGTCGCCGCCTCGAGCTCGTCGCGGAGGTGCTCGTCCACGTCCCGACGCACCGGGCGGCTCGCTCGCGGGCGGCTGCGGCGCACCGGCAGCTCGCCGTTGCCGCAATGGCGCGCGGCGAGGTGGCCGTTGGCCTCCATCACCTCGACGTCGCCGTCGACGGCCTTCGTGCGCTCGCCGCCGACTTCCCCGGGCACGTCGAGCCCCAGAGGGGGCTCGCCGTCGCGCTGCAGAGCCGCGCGGCCGCCGGGCTCGAGGTTCCGTCGACGGACGCGCCGCAGCTCGAAGCGGCAGAGCGCGCCGCGAGCGAGGCGATCGACATGATCGAGTCGCAGGGCGGGACCAGTCCCATGGGCTGGATGCCCTTCTACGTTCGCTCCGCCCTTCGATCGCGAATGGGCGACGTGGCCGGCGCCCGGGACGACCTCGATCGACTCGTCGACGCGGCCGGTGGGAACGCCGACGCAGATGCCGCCTGCCTGCGCTACCGCGCCGATGCCTGGAGCGAGATCTACGGCGCCCTCGATCGCGACGGCGCCACGGCAGGGACGCGCGACGAAGCGCGTGAACAGGTCCTCGCGCTCCTCGAGGCCGCCGTCGAAGCCGGCTACGACGATCTCGACGAGCTCGAGACCACGCGATCGCTCGATCCGCTCAGGGACCACCCGCGCTTCGTCGCCCTGATCGGCCGGGTCGAGCGCTGATCGAGCCAGCCGAGCAGCGCGACGCTGCCCACGTCGAACTGCGCCTGGCGCCCTCGGCGCTCATCGCTCACCTGCGGCGCACGTCGCGCGCGTGGGCGATCGACACGTGTCGGATCCTCCCGTCGTCCGCCGCGATGCGCAGACCCTGGTCGGGCGTGAGGTCCGTCCACGTCCCTCGGACCTCCGTCTCGCCGACCGTCACGGCGACCGGCTCGTGCGCGCCGAGCGAGCGCTCGAAGAACGCGCGGTACTCCTCGGTCGGCGACTCCGTCATGGCGCCGATCCTCGCTTCGAGCGCGCCGGCGAGCTGGTCCCCCGCAGCGTCGACGCCGAGGTCGCCGCCGAGCTCACGGAGGCTCGCGACAGGCCGCTGCATGCGGATCTCCCGCGGCACGCCTGCGACGTTGAGGCCGACGCCGACGACGAAGAGGGCGGGGCGGCCCGCGCCCAGTCCCCGCGACTCGGCCAACACCCCGGCGATCTTCGCGCCTCCGGGCCCGACGAGGTCGTTGGGCCAGTCGAGCGCGGCGTCGACGCCGGATGCGATCGCGACGTCGTGGACGGCGAGCGCGCCCGCGATCGTCCACGCGCCCGGCGCGGGCAGGTCCGGACTCTCGACGACCGCGCTCACGTACAGGCCGCCCGGCCGACTCTCCCAGCGCCGGCCGCGCGTGCCGCGGCCCGCCGTTTGTGAACCGGCGATGAAGAGGTCGCCGTGTCGCGCCGTGCCGGCCTCGATCGCGGCGAACGCCCTGTCGTTCGTCGAGTCGACGATGTCGAAGTGGAAGCGTCGCCACGCCACGGGGGCGGAAGGTAGCCTCTTTGGCCCTCTGCGGCTCGACCCACCCTCCGACGCATGCTCCGCACCGCACTCCTCGTCGCTTGCATCGCCCTTGCGGCCTGCGCGACCGACCGCCCGGATCCCCCCGTTCGCGACGTTCGGACCGCCGAAGAAGTCGCCCTGCTCACGCCCGCTGCGACGCTCGAGCTGCTGAAGGCGGGCAACGTTCGGTTCGTCAGCAGGACGCTCACCGACCAGGACTGGAAAGCGCAGCTCGAGGCGAGCGCGACCGAGCTCCACCCCTGGTCCGCCGTTCTCACGACGCCGGATCCGCGCATCCCGCTGCCGCTCGTCTTCGACCTGGGCATCGGAGACATGATCGAGATCCGCACCCCCGGCCCGGTCGTAACGCCCGCCGTCGCGCGCGGGCTGGAGCACGCCGTCTTCGACAGCCAGGTGAAGGTCATCGTCGTCATGGGGCACTCCGACTGCGGCGTGGTCGGGGTCGCCTGCGCCGGCACCGACGATCCGTACCTCTCCGATGTCGTCGCCGAGATCCGCCCTTCGATCGATGCCACCCCGCGCGAGTCGAGCGAGCGGGTCATCCAGGGGATGGCCTACGCCGACGCCGTCGCCGCGGAACACGCGATCCAGACGGCGGCGAAGCTGCGCGCGTCGTCCGAGCGCCTCGCCGAGGCGTCGGCGAACGGCACGGTGGCGATCGTCCCCGCGTACTACGACGTCGCGACGGGCGCGATCATCTGGCTCTGATCGACTCGACCTAGCCGCCCGAGCGCGTCTCCGCGGGCCCGCTCTCGTCGGGACGCGGATCGCGAACGGCCGCGGGATCGACGGGTGAACCGGACTCCTCGGGCGGCCACAGGTTCGCCGCCTCGCCGATCGGGATGCCGTAGCCGATCGTGTAGACGGCGGTTCGGTCCGGCAGGGCCTGGACGCTGACGACCACGCCGACGACACGGCCGGCCGAGTCGGTGATCGGGCCGCCGCTGTTCCCGGGGTGGACGCCCGCGTCGACCTGGATCTGACCGCCGACGTTGCGGGACAGGATCCCGCGGAACGTCGAGGCGATGACCGTTTCGCCCTCCTGGACCGCGAGGAAGCCGAGCGGGAACCCGAAGAGGAAGATGTCGCTGCCGGGCAGCGGCGGATCGACCTCGGTCTCGAATCCCTCCAGCGCCGGCATCCCCTCGAAGGGCTCGATCTTGACCAGCGCGAGATCGATGTCGTCGTCGGCGAGCGCGTGCACGCGCGCGGGGTAGCGCCTGGACGTGTCCGAGAAGACGACGTTCAGCTCGATGACGCGCTCGAGCATCGGCGCGCTCCCGATCGCCTCCAGGAGTTCGGACGCCGGCGGTCCGACGACGTGCGCATTCGTCAGGATCCAGCCGTCGGGGTGCACGCAGAAGCCCGAGCCCGTCGACTCCAGGACGAACTCCTCGCCGAGCCCGCGGAAGTTCGGCTTGGTCGAGGCCCCCTTGCCGCGCAGGTGGAGCGTCTCTCCGGTCTCGACGTTCCGGACCTTGACGCTGTTCTCGATCAGCACGACGCAGCGCCGTACGTCGGCGACGCCCGACAGGCGCGCCTGCGCAAGGTTGACCGGGTCGAGCAGGTCGACGCGCCGTCGCGCGTCTTCCAGCGCGTCCTTGGTCGCATCGAGGTCGTCGCGCGCCGTCTGCAGGTCGCGCGCGACGCGCTCCAGGACCTCGCGCGCCGCGCCGCGCTCCTCCAGCTCGTCGATGCGGTCCCGCAGGCGAGCCTCTTCGGCGGCCTGGGACGCGACGGCGGTCTCGAGCTGCTGCGCGCGATCGACGAGCTCGGACTCGAGCCTCTGGACGCGCTCGACGCGCGCCTCTTCGTCGCCCATCTCCTTCTGCGCTCGGTCTCGCTCGCGTTCATCGAGCGCGGCGATCATCGCGTACGCCTCCTGGAGCTGCGCGTTGTACGACTCCTCGCGCTCTGCGATCTCGCCTTCGAGACGTTCGCGCGTGCGCGTGGAGTCCCACACGAACCACCCGACGGCGCCGCCGAGCACGGCGACCAGCGCAGCGACGCGCAGGACGACGGCGCGCGATCCGCGCTGGACGATCGTCTCCACGTCCTCGGACGCGGCGGTCGACGCCTCGCGACGGACGAACACCGTCTCCTCGAGGGAGCGGCCGCCCACGACCAGGAAGCGCGGGCCGACGCTTCCGAGCCGCACCTGATCGCCGACCGCCAGCGCGTGCGTCTCCCCGATCGGCGTCCCGTTGACGAGGACGCCGTTCTTGGAGCCGAGGTCGGTCACCTCGAACGCGCCGTCGCGGAGGTCGAAGCGCGCGTGGTGCGACGACACGGAGGGGAAGGCCTCGCCGACGAGCGCGAGGTCGTTGTCGTCCGAACGACCGACGGTGAGTCGCGCCGATCCGTCGCCCGTCGCCACCAGGTCGATCGGCGTCGGATGACCTGGGACGTCGATCGGTTTGAGACGAACTGCCGCCTCGGGCGC
This sequence comes from Planctomycetota bacterium, assembly GCA_039200205.1. GTDB lineage: Bacteria > Planctomycetota > UBA1135 > UBA1135 > Saltatorellus. The sequence continues at coordinate 10,632 of JBCCSK010000075.1, read as the reverse complement.
GAACGGGTCCTTCATGGCCGCTATGAGCTTGCGAAGTCGAGGCCGTTCCCGCGATAGACTCCTCGTCCCTTATCAGCCCAAAGCGTTCGATCCATGTCCATCGCCTCACTGGCACTGACGGCGATCGCCGTCGTCGCGCAGGAACCCGTTCTCCCCCCGTTCGAGCCGATTCGCCTGGGGGACGACGCCGCGAACACGTGGTCGAAGCCGTTCTTCCCCGACGCTCGCTACGACGCCGCGGTCGCGCATCCGCGCGACGTGCTGGGCCAGCCGGTCGGGAGTCGCCTGGCGTCCCACGCCGAGGTCCTCGCGATGCTCCGCGCGATCGCAGCGACCAGCGACCGCGCGACCATCGAGCCCTACGGCGTGACGTACGAGGGGCGGGAGCTCGTGACGCTGACGATCACGTCGCCGAAGAACCACGCTCGACTCGACGAGATCCGAGCGACGGCGCGACGCATGTGGGACCCGCGCGGAGGAGAGGTCGACCTCTCGGCGCAGCCCGGCGTCGCGTGGATGGGCTACGGGATCCACGGCGACGAGACGTCGGCGACCGAGGCGGCCGTGCCGGTCGCGTACCACCTCGCCGCGTGCCTCGACGACGAAGTCGTCGCCGCCCTCGAGGACGTCGTCATCGTTCTCGACCCGTGCCTCAACCCCGACGGGCGCGAGAGGATCCGTTCGATGGTCGTTCAGAGCGCGGGTCGGCGCGCGAACCTCGACGCCGGATCGATGCAGAGGGGGCGCTGGCCCGGCGGTCGCGGGAACCACTACCTGTTCGACATGAACCGGGACTGGATGGCGGGCGAGGCACCCGAGACGCGCGCGCGCTGGGCGCGACTCCTCGAGCTCCCGCCGCAGCTCTTCGTCGACGCGCACGAGATGAGTGGACTCGACACGTTCCTCTTCTACCCGCAGGCGCCGCCGAGGAACCCGAACCTCCCCGAGCGCCTCCTTTACTGGCAGGGCGTGCTCGCCGACGACGCCGCGGCCGAGTTCGACCGCTACGGCTGGGGCTACTACACGCGCGAGTGGGCGGACGCCCTCGCGCCGTTCTACTCGGACGCGTGGGGGAGCCTCACCGGCGCCATCGGCATGCTGTACGAGCAGGGCCGGACGATCGGCGCGCCGCTCGAGCGCGAGTCGGGCGAGATCGTCCCGTACCGCGAGACCGTGCACGGACAGGTCGTGGTGAGCATGGCGAACGTGCTGTCGTTCGCGCGGAACCGAGAGGCGATCCTCACGGACTACGTCGCCCACCGTCGCGCGTCGTGCGAGCCGTCCGGGGCCTTCGAAGGCCGCGCCTACGTCGTCGCGCCGACGGCGGACGTCGAGCGCGATGCGCACTTCATGCGCACGATGCGCCGCCAGGGGATCGAGGTCCTGCGCGCGCGAGATGCCTTCGAGGCGTCCGACGTCGTCAGCGCCCTCGGCGAGCGGTCGGAGTCGGTCGCGTTCCCCGCCGGCGCCTGGATCGTGCCTGCCGCACAGCCGCAGGGCGCGATGATGCGAGCGTACCTCGACTTCGACCCGCGCCTCGACGCCGACTTCCTGCGCGAGGAGCGAGAGTCGATCGAGCGCGGACGCGGGTCGAAGACGTACGACGCGACGGCGTGGGACCTCGGGCGTCAGTTCGGCGTCGATGCGTACTGGGCCGCCATGCCGAGCGTCGCCACCGACCCCGCTGGACCGGTCACGGCGCCCGTCGGACCGGTGGGGGACGTCTCCGGCGCGTACGCGTGGGCGCTCGACGGCGACGATGGACGCTCGCTCCGATTCGCCGCCCGAGCCATGGAGCTCGGCCTCAGCGTCCACGTGTCCGACAAGGCGTTCGAGGCCCGCGTGCGGGACGCCGATGGGAACCCGGAGACGGCGACCTTCCCCCGCGGGTCGCTCCTGCTCCGCCGGCACGAGAATCCGGACGGGGTCGACGAGCTCGTCGCCCAGGCCGCCGACGAAACCCGCGCCGTCGTTCGGAGCGTCGTGTCTGGTCGCGCCGTCGGCGACGGTCCCGACCTCGGCGGCGGTCACTTCATGCTCCTGAAGCGGCCGCGCGTCGCGATCCTCTCGAACTCGCCCGTGTCGCGCACCGACTTCGGGCACGCCTGGCGCGCGATCGACGAAGGGCTCGGACTGCCGGTCACCCTGGTCGACGCCCAGGGCTACCGCGGCGTCGACCTGGACGACTACAACGTCCTCGTGCTGCCGTCCGGCGCCAGCTCGTTCGTGCGCGATCGGGCCGGGTCCCTGCGTGACTGGGTCCGGAGCGGCGGCGTGCTCGTCGCGATCGGCTCGACGGCCGTGGCGCTCGCGGACCCCGAGGTCGAGCTGTCGGGCAACCGTCTTCGTCGCGACGTCCTCGGCGAGCTGGACGTCTACGCGTGGCGCGCGAGCAACGAGAGGGCGGCGCACGCGGTCGAGGTCGACGTCGATCTCGTGTACGGGGACGACGCCGAAGAGCCCGAGGCGCCGAGCGAGACAGAGGTCGACGACGAGGTCGACGACGACTCCAGCGACGACGCGTCTCCGGACGTCGAGCTCGAGGACGAGTGGCGTCGGCGCTTCTCGCCCGCGGGAGTGATCCTCCGCGGCGAGCTCGACCCCGAGTCCTGGATCACCGCCGGTCGAGGCGAGGGCGAGATCCCGGTCTACTTCGGCGGCTCGTCGGCGCTCATGCCCGCGGTCCGGCCTGCGGTCCGGCTCGCGAGCGAGCCGAGACTGAGGCTCGCGGGCCTGCTGTGGCCGGAAGCGCGTGCCCGAATCGCGGATTCCGCCTGGCTGACCGTCGAGTCCCGCGGCCGGGGGCTCGTCGTCAGCTTCGCATCGTCCCCGATCTTCCGGGGATCCTGGCGTTCGACCCTCCGGCTCTTCGAGAACGCGATCGTCATTGGCCCGGGGATGACCCGCTGACGAAGTGTCGTCACGGCGTGCGCGAAGCCGCATCCCGTGGCCGGTCCTTCATTTGCAACTTCCGTCGCCGCGCGAGGCAGCTTCCCATCGACGGTCGCCGCCCCCATACTGCTGTGCCCCGCCCTGCCGGCGCTGCCTCGCGTGGAACACGATCCCCCCCGTCCTGTGCAGGACTCCCTCCGGGTCCTGCTCGAAACCTGTTTGCGCGCTGCCTCGGAGCGCGAGGACGTGCGGCGTTCGCTGCACACGCTCGCGACCTGGCTGACGCGCGAGCTCGAAGGGGCCGGCAAGGCCCAGCGCGGGCGCGGGCACGGAGTCCTGACGCCCGCCAGCCGCGGGCGCACCGAGCGCGAGGCAGAGTCTGCCGCCCCGCAGGAGCACCTCGCCGAGTCGCTGTCGACGGTCGTCACGCGGGCTCGCTGGAAGGCTGCGGGCTGTCGCCTGGCCCTCGACCGACGCGCGCTGTCCAAGGAGTCGGGAGGCGAGCGAGAGTCGGCGGAGGCCCAGCTCGCGACGCGGGAACGGTCTCTCCGAGCGCGACTGGCGAAGCTCCCCGACACGAGCACGTGGATGCTCGACCAGCCCTTCGGCCTACGCGCGACCGAGCCGGAGGCATTCGACGTCAGCGACGAGGTCGCCGAGAAGCTCGAGCTCGTCGCGAACAGCTACGAGACGCTCGCCTTCGCTGTCGAGATGGCGATCGACCTCGACGAGCAGGGCCTGTTCAAGGGCGGCCCGCCGCCGGCCTTCCTGTACCTGCTCGCGGAGGCGCAGTCCGCGCTCCTCGCAGCGCTCGCGGAGGCGCCGACGCGGAGCGACAGCGACCAGCGCGACGTTTTCATGTGGCTGAAGGAGCAGACGACGCGCCATCGGATCTACGTCGACCGCCACATGCGTCTCGACGATCCTGCCGATCCAAAGGGCGCATCGGCGCTGGAGGATCGCATCCGACAGACGGCGCGCGACCTTCTCGAGGAACGGAAGACGCGGCGCCAGCGCGGGCAGCTCCTCAACAAGATCAAGTACCACGTCCGCAAGCTCCTCGACGACGGTGAGCTCCGCGCCGCCGAGGTCGAGTCGCTGGACGCGGCGATCGGACAGTGGCGGGAAGCGGGTCTCGAATCCGGCGAGCCGGCGCTCGTCGACGCGGTCCAGGCGCTGCGTGAGTTCGCTCGCGAAGACGACGCCGCAGGCGACGGCGTCGAGGCGCTGCTGAAGCTGCTCGACAGGATTCCCGAGCCGCGCGGCGCCCGCACGCGTCGCGGGGGAGGGTCGTCGTCGGGGAAGGACCCGAAGCGCACCGCGGAGATCCTCGCGGAGGTGCGTGAGCTCCTGGAGGATCGAACGGTCGTCCTCCTCGCTCCCGCACACGCGCTCGATGAGCGCGAGTCTCTCGAGAGCGAGCTTGGAGCCGCGTCGATCGACTTCGTCTCGGTCGACGTCAAGGGCGACGCGGACGAGCGCTGGAAGACTCTGAGCTCGTGCCTCGACGCGGATGACGTCGACGTCTTCCTGCTCGGTGTGCGCCTCGAGTCCGAGGAGTACCAGCGGTTCAAGGAGGAGTGTCTGGAGCGCAAGACACCCTTCGTTCGTCTCCCCGGCTCGCTGGCGCCGAGCGCCGTTGCGCATCAGATCACGCGTCAGGTCGGGTGGCGCCTTCGCGCGCTTCGCGACTCGCAGGTCGGCTGATCGCCGAGGGCGACAGGTGCGTCCCGACGGGACGCGGAGCGTCAGGCTCGGTGTTCGACTCTGGGTTCGGCTCGAGTCTGCGGATCGTGCGCGTCGATAGACGAGACCGAGCCGGTGTGACCGCCCTGGCGGCGGCATGGCCTCCGGCTCGGTCCCATGTCGCGCAGCGAGACGACGACGCACCTCCGAACGCTCGCAGGAGCCGCCCTCCTGACGGTCTTCACGACCGCGTGTGCCCAGACCGGGGCACGGCCCGTGCTCAGCGTCGACGCGAACGTGGTCGACGTCGAGATCGCGGCCGCTCGGACCGTCGATGGCCCGGTAGGGCCCCTCGCCGACGGACGCAGTGACGCGCCGGAAGCAGTCTCTGAAGCTGTGGACGACCTGAGTCTCGACGTCCTGCTCGGCGAGGCGCGGGATGCCCAGCAGAGGGCGCTCCGGCCCAAGAGAGGCATCGATCGGGTGATCGGGGACGAGGCACCTCAGCAGCTGGACCCCGAGCAGGGGCCCGTCGACCTCGGGCTGAAGCTGATGGTGAACTTCGGCTCGCGCGAGGCGCCCTACGACGACGCGATGCCGCCGATCGAGGGGATGGTGGTCGGCCGTCCGGGATTCTCGGACAGCGTGCTGCAGGTCACCTGGCGCGAGAGGGTCGGCGAGAACTACGGCTTTCACGGCACCGCCGCGCTCACGCGCTTCCAGGACCTCGCGATCGTCGAGGGCATCGCGGACGCGGAGTTCGCCTGGTTCGTGCTCGGCGTGCATGCCTCGTTCTGAGCAGAACGGGCCGGCGAGCGTCCGCACCGAAGCGGGACCGACGCCCCGTTTTCGGCACCCGGCTCCAGCGCCTTCGGATCGATCGCCGATCGCGTGCTGAGAGGGGCCGTCCCCGACGTTCGCTCTCTCCGGACGATGCCATGACCGACTCCCAATCCCAGATGCGGACGTACCTCCGCGACCTCGACCGCGCCTTCGTCGCGTTCGAGCGCGGCGACCACGATGGGCTCTACGAGTCGCGGGAGTCGCTCTCGAAGCTCGTCGACCTGATCGAGGAAGACGGGTGGTTCACGCTCACTCCAATCTGCGAGATCGCGACCCGTCTCCTCGGGACGGTGCTGGTCTCGCGCGGACTGTCCGACGTGCGCGCCGTCCGCGTCGTACGCGACCTCCTCGAGTACGTCGAGGCTGAGATCGCACGGGCCGGCCAAAGCCAGGGCGACTTCAACCCGGGCGGCGTCTTCCACGTCGTCAACTCGAACAAGGTGGGCGAGCTCCTGATCGAGCGCGGTCACGTCAAGTCGGAGGATCTGGAGAAGGCGCTCGTCCTCCAGCGCGTGCGCAAGGGACGGCGCGTGGGCGAGGTGCTGGTGGCGATGAACGTCATCGATCAGCGGACGCTGAACGAGGTGCTCGACATCCAGCGGAGAGAGACACGCTCCGCCGAGATGAAGCAGGTCGCGAAGAACATGCAGGCGCCGCCGGGAAGCGCCTCGCTCTCCGATCCGCCGTCGCTGATCGGGCTCGGCCCGCTGCCCGGCGCCGATTCCGGGCCCGCGCCCTTCAATCCGATGGACAGTGCGCCGCCGCCGCTGTCGCTCGAGCAGCCGCCGGCCGAGGCGGACGGCGACACACCCTTTGGCGACGGCGCGGTCCGCGAGGACGCCTGACGCGCGGTCTCGCACCGCGTGAGCTCGACGAGCGATGCTCCGGCGCCTCTTCAGGAAGACACGCCCCGAGGACCTACGGGCGCACTACCGACGCGCGCTCGGCAAGGGCGTCGCGCTCGGCGTGCAGGTCATGTCGACCGACGGCCTCCCGATCTCGGGTGCCCTCGTCGACCTCTCCGCCGGCGGCGCGTCGATCGAGTTCGGCGAGGGCATCGAGAGCCAGCTCTGCGTCGGAATGCAGCGCGAGCTCATCTTCAGCTCGCTGACGTCGCGGCCGGTCCGGGTGCAGGCGACGGTCCGGACCACGCCCACGGCGGGTGAGCCGAGGCGCTACGGCTTCCAGTTCATCGACGAGGACGAGTTCCACGGGGTGCTGGAGCAGGGCTTCTTCAAGTTCTTCAACCGTCGGAAGCTCCGCCGCGCGCATCCCGCCCTCGGCGAGAGTCTCGCGGCCGAGATGACGTACGGCGGCGTGACCTGGGTCGTGAACATGCACGACATCTCGCTGCGCGGGGCGACCTTCCATCTCGACGCCACGATCGCGCAGTACCTGATCGTCGGCTCTGCGCTCGAGCTTCGCTTCGACGTGCCCAAGACGGACGTCGGCCTCGTCTACGACGCAGTCGTTCGCAACATGACGGCGGAGGCCAAGGGCGTGCGCGTCGGAGTCGAGATGGAGGTCGCTTCGGGCTGGGAATCGAAGCGCAACGTGAAGCGCGCTGTCGCGACGCTCGGCGACTACATCGATCGCCGCGTGCGTGAGATGGAACGCTACAACTCCGCGTACAATTGAGGTGGCGCGCGTCGGACGGCGCGCGCGCCCTCCGCCCCCAGATCGATCTTGCGGGGCTCAGCGTCGACGGAGTGTCGGTCGGCGGATTCGCGTCGTGTCTCGACGTGCCCGAGCTGAACCTGTGCGTCGACCTCGGCGTGGTTCTCGATCGCACGATCGCGCGCGACTTCGTTCTCGTGACGCACGCTCACGCCGACCACCTCGGCTCGCTCGTCCAGCACGTCGCGCAGCGCCGCCTGCGGGGGATGCACCCGGCGACGTACGTCGTCCCGCCGGAGATCGTGGGGGACGTCGAGGAGCTGCTCGGGATCTGGCGTCGTCTCGACGGAGGCGCGCTCCGCGCTGTCGTCCGCCCGCTCGAGCCCGGCGAGTCGTTCGATCTGCGCAGGGATCTCGGCGTTCGACCGTTCGAGACCGTCCACCGCGTCCCGTCGCAGGGCTACCTCCTCGAGCGCGTGTCCAAGCGGCTCGCGGAGGAGCACCGCGGGATCGCGCCCGAGGCGATCGCCGAGATGAAGCGCGAAGGCGTCGTCGTCGACGAGGTCGTCCGCGAGCCGGTCATCGCGATCTCTGGCGATACGACGATCGAGGGGCTCACGCGAAATCCGGAGGTCCTGCGCGCTCCGCGACTGGTCGTCGAAGCGACCTTCCTCGACGAACTGGTCGACGCGGACAAGGCGGAGCAGTGGGGCCACATCCACCTCGACCACATCGCCGCGATCGCCGAGCGCATCGAGTGTCGCGCGCTGCTGCTCAACCACGTCTCCGCGCGCTATTCGGGAGCCGAGGCGCGCCGACTCGTCGACCAGCGCCTCCCGCCCGACCTCGCCGCGCGTACGCAGGTGATGGTCGCGGGCGTCGCGCCCGATCACGAGTGAACTACGGCTCGACGCGAGTCGCCCACGGGGGACGGGTCGGCGCCGCGTACGCCTCCATCGCGTCGAGCAGCGAGTCGAGCTCGCGTTCGACGAGCAGGAGGCGCCTGTGCTCGGCGCGGATGAAGCCCTCATCCGACGCGGCGTCGAGGTGCGCGACGACGTGCTCGTAGAAGCCGCCGTGGTCGAGGAGTCCGACCGGGTCGTCGTGGATCGCGAGCTGCAGCCAGGTGAGGACCTCGAAGAATTCCTCGAGCGTCCCGTGGCCGCCCGGAAGGACGAGGAAGCCGTCGGACAGCGCCATCATCCGCGCCTTGCGCTCGTGCAGCGTGTCGACGATCTCCAGCTCTGTCAGTCCCTCGTGAGCGACTTCCATCGCGCGCAGGCCGTACGGAAGGACGCCGAGGACCTCGCCGCCTGCCGCGAGAGCGGCGTCGGCGACTGCTCCCATCAGGCCCCGGTTCGCGCCGCCGTACACGACGCCGTAGCCCCGTTCGACGAGCGTCCTGCCCGTTCGCTCGGCGAGCTCGACGTACTCCGGTCTGGCGCCGTTCGACGACCCGCAGAACACGCAGATTCGTCGTTTTGCCGCGTGTCGTCGCTCGTGATCAGACATGGATACGCGTGCGGTTCGCCTTGACACGACGTCGCCTTCGGACGAGGTGCGGGAGGAGCCAGAGGTAGATGCCCGTGACCCAGAGTGCCAGGAGCACCAGCGCAGTCGGCAGGAAGATCCAGAGCTTCGCGCGCTCGTGGAAGACCGAGCCGTCGTGGATCGACTCGATGAGGTCGGAGCGACGGTAGGACGACTGCAGCACGGCTCCGGTCACCGCGTCGACCTGGACCTCCCAGCGGTTCTTCCCGCGCACCTTGAGCATGCCCTTGCCCGGACGGACGTCGAGCCGATCGACGTCGTCCCAGGAGAGAATCCCCGCTTCCGGCACGCTTGCCGCGCTTTGGATGATCGTGTCCCAGTCGATCGTCAGCTCGCTCGTCGAGCCGCGCTGCGTCGGCGGCTGGACCCAGCCCCAGTCCTTCTTGAGCTGCAGCAGGATGCCGCTGGTGATGACGACGAGAAGCGGAGCCGCGGCGAGTAGCGCGCCCATGCGGTGCAGCCTGCGATTCCGTCGCGGCGCGCGACTCCTTCGGTGTGCTTTCGCCGTCATCGCGTGCCTCGCTCGGGAGCGCGGACGAGCGACAGGTCGAGGGAGTCGTCGGTGAGCGACTCGAGGAACGCGACGAGGGCGCGCTGGTCCTCCTCGGTCAGGTCGAGCGGCCGCAGGATGCGCTCGGCGCTGGACGAGTCCTCCCGCGCGCCTTCGCGGGTCGCGTAGAAGCGCACGACCTCTTCGAGCGTCTCGAACGCGCCGTTGTGCATGTAGGGGGAAGTCAGCGCGACGTTGCGCAGCGACGGCGTCTTGAACTCGCCCGCTCCGTGCGCGTGGGAAACCGCGGGCAGGTAGTCGACCTTCACCCGCATCGGCCCGTCCGGGTCGTCGGACCAGCGCGAGCCGACGCCGAACTCGGAGGCCCGCAGGTTCTCGATGCCGCGCGTGCGTCCGGGATCGTCCGCCGGCGCGCCGTCGACGACGGGGACGCGCGTGTCGTGAAACTCGAGGTCCGAGAACAGGGGGCCGCCGTGACAGTTGATGCAGCCCGCTCGTCCGACGAACAGCTCGAACCCGGCGACCTGTTCGGCCGAGAGGGACGCGACCTTCGCCGGGTCCTCTTCGCGCAGACCCTCGACGAACACATCGAACGGTGAACGGCGCGACTCGATCCGTCCCTGGAACGCTGCGAGCGCCTTGCCGACGTTGACGAAGACCTCCGTCACGGCGAGACGGTCCCGCTCGTCCATCGCATCCCAGGCGCGCTGGTGCGGGTGGTAGAAGCCCGAGCCGAAGAGGTGCTCGTGGTGATCGGCGGCCTCGCCGCCGGCGCGCTCGCGGGCGTGCTCTTCCGCCAGCTCGTGTGCGCGGTCGTTCGCGGGCACGGGGCGGGCGACGGCCGGGAATCGCTCGTCGTCGTCGAGGGACGGAAGCGAACCGAAGACGCTCTCGTAGCGCCGGCGGAGTTCGACGTCGGCGTGGACCGCGCGAGCGACGCCGGTTCGCGTGAACGCGTGCTCGAGCGGATCTTCCAGCGGCACCAGCGCCTGCGACCATAGGCTGTCGGAGCGACCGTCCCAGAAGAACCAGCGCTGGTGCGCGACGTTCCACAGCGACATCGTGTGACGCTCCAGCGGCAGGACTCCTTCCGCAAGGCGGCGTCCATCGACGAACGAGTCGCGCGGGTCGTGACACGTCGCGCACGCCACGTCCCCGTCCTTCGAGAGGGCGCGCGAGTGGAACAGATGGCGGCCGAGCTCGGCCGCGTCCTCGTCGTTCGCGACCCGGTTCGTCGGGTCCACCGGCGTCGGCGGCACCGGCGACATCGTCCGCGCCAGAGCCCACGCGTCGTCAGAGAGCGGCGGGACGAACGGCGGGCTCTCGTCCTGGTCGTCCGGGGCACCCCCGCATGAGGTGACCAGGGCGAGGAGCGCGACGGCGCTCGGGAGCTGCCCCATCACAGATCGACCGCGTCGTCGGGCGTCGACGCGAGTACGGCGACGGGCGCGTGGGGGGGGACGGTGCCAAGTGCGCCCAGGTGGGGCAGCAGTACGCCCCCCCGGGGGAGGCCGTCCTCGACCGCGTCCACC
>JBCCSK010000074.1:0-19424 GCA_039200205.1 Planctomycetota bacterium | reverse complement strand
GGTGTGCCCACCTGCTCGAAGTTTGCTCGCTCGAAGAGAGCCCCGTAGCCGGAGTTGCCGCGCGGGTCGATCGTGCACGTGACCCAGCCGTGCTCCTCCGCCATGTAGCGCGCGAAGTGGTAGGCGCTGCCGCTGAAGTTGCCCTCGACCACCTGCTTTCGCGTTCCGAGCGGGCCGCCGTAGACGTAGACGAGCAGCGGACGCTTGTCGTCCATCGACTCACGCTTCGGCTCGAAGAGGAAGCCGTGGATCGCGACTCGCTCCGGGTCGACGCCATGGTTCTCGACCAGGTGGGCGACGCCGTCGACGAGATCTTCGACCTGGGGCACGCCGACCTGCTCGAAGTTCGCCTTCTCGAAGAGAGCGCCGTAGCCCGACATCCCGCGCGGGTCGATCGTGCACGTGACCCAGCCGTGCTCGCGGGCCATGTAGTTCGCGAAGAAGTAGCCGTCCGAGCCGAAGTTGCCCTCGGCGACCTGCTTGCGCGTCCCGAGCGGGCCGCCGTAGACGTAGATGAGCAGCGGCCGCTTCTCGTCCTTCTTTCGCGCGGGCTCGAAGAGGTGCCCGTGGATCGTCTGCCCGTGGCGGTTCTCGAACTGGAAGAACGACGGCGACGCCTCGGTCAGCGTGTGGGCCTTCTCGGGGTGCGAGTCGGTGACCTTCGTCTGCGCGCCCTTCTCAGCGTCGACGTGAACCAGCTCGCGGAGGGAGCCGAAGGCGGTGAAGCTCGCCACGACGTGCTTGCCGTCAGGGCTCACCGCCGCGCTCGAGTACTGGCCGCGGTTGGGCGTCAGCCTGGTGAGTTCGCCCGATTCGAGGTCGACGCGGTAGACGTCGAGGCACGCGGGATCCTCGCGCGTCGATTCGATCCACACGCACGAGCGGTCCTCGGGCATCCCGAAGGGGTAGACCTCGAAGCGTCCGAACGTCAGCGGGCGCAGCGACTCGTAGACCGGGTCGAGGACGTGGAGGTGCCGGAACCCCGTCTGCTCCGTCAGGAAGACGATGCGTCGGCTGTCGGCGAGATAGCGCGGCTCGATCATCCGCGGCGTGTTTGGGCCGCCGGTGTGCAGGAAGCGGTGGACGACCTCGGCCGCGCGATCGACGACGTCGCCAGAGTCCTCGTCGCTCGTCTCCGACGCGTCCGCCTCGTCGTCGTCGCCCGGGAACGTCGCTTCGAGCACGTGGACCTCCGAGCTCGATTGGTCGAAGACGGCGAACGTCACGCGCGACGAGTCCGGCGCCCAGTCGGGGACGCGGAGCACGTCGCGCGGCCCGGACGTCTTTCGCTCGTAGACGCGCAGGAGCTCTCCGTTCTCGGCGTCCGGGGCCGGCAGGTCGTACAGGAAGACCGCCGTCTCCGTCGCCCGGATCGGGTCGTCGGAGACCGTGCGCGGGACCGTGCGGACCTTCATGAACCGATCGCGGTAGGTCGCGATGTTGACCTCGCGTCGACCGCCCTGGTCGCGGCTCGAATTCGCCGCAACGAAGACCACCCGCTCGCCGTCCGGGCTGATGCGGTAGCCGCGCATCGACATCCCGCCGGGCAGCTTCGGGTCGAGCTGATCGACGAAGTGGTCCCCGAAGCGAACGCGCACGAGCGCATCGTTGATCAGGGCGGTGTAGCCCGACCCGTCCGGGAGGTACTGGACGTCGCGCTCTCGCTCGCGCGTCTTCGTCAGGCGAACGAGTCCGTCGCCGGAGGTGACGTCGTAGCGGTACACGTCGCCGCCGCTCGTGACGAGCATCTCCGACGTCTCCGGTGCCCACGCGAACGCGCCAACCCCGCCGTAGCGCGGAGCGTCCTCGTCGTCGGCGTCGTCCTCGTCGACGACATCCATGAGGCGGAGGTCGTCCTCGGTGAGCTCGTCGTCGCTCGAGTCATCGTCGTCGTCTCCGGCGGCGGCCTTGTCCTTGAGCGCAGACCACGAGCCGCTCTTCTCCTTCGCTTCCTCGTCGTTGGCGTCCCCGTCCTCGGCGTCCTCGTCCTTGCCTCCCTTCTTCTTCGCCTTCTCGATGCGGTCCTCGCCGACCTTGCGCGCGTCCTTCTGGAAGCGCGACATCACGGAGACCGACGTGACGCGCTCGGTCTCGCCGCTCTCGAGGTCGAGGATCCACAGGTCGCTGCCGTGCCGACGTTCCGCGTAGGGGCGGTAGAGATAGGCGGCGTAGCGGCCGTCGGCGGAGATCTCGATCGAGCGGACGGAGGGGCCGAACAGACCCTTCTCGTCGAAGATCGTCTCGAGGTCGAACTCGATCGCCTCCTTCTCGTCATCGACGGCGGGAGGCGTCGCGCCGAGGAGGAAGGGGACCGCGGCGAGGAGGAGGCTCGGAGAGAGGAGAGTGAATCGGATCATCGTCTGGGGGGCGCGTCGCGGTGCTCCGCGCGGCGTTCCCACGATGCTATTCGCAGTCCCCTCGCCCCACGAGGTTGGGGCGGCCTGACCTACGTAAGGCTCGTATCAGATCAGTCCCGTGACCAGCTCCGGGAACGCGACGACGAGCGCAAGGCCAAAGAGCTGGATCGCGATGTAGGGCAAAGCGCCGCGGTAGATCTCCGACGTCTTCACCTCGGGCGGCGCGACGCCGCGCAGGTAGAAGAGCGCGAAACCGAACGGCGGAGTCAGGAACGACGTCTGCAGGTTCATGGCGATCATCACGCCGAACCAGATCATCGCGTCGCCTTCGATCCCTAGCGCCTGCGCCGCCGGGACGATCAGCGGCAGCACGATGAACGCGATCTCGAAGAAGTCGATGAAGAAGCCGAGGCCGAAGACGACGAGGTTGGCGACGATCAGCAGGCCGATGCGTCCCCCCGGGAGTCCGGTGAGCATCTCCTCGATCCACACGTCTCCGTAGACGCCGCGGAAGACGACGGCGAACGCGGTCGAGCCGATCAGCAGGAAGACGACCATCGTCGTCAGCTTCGCCGTCTCTTCGACGCTCTCCCGCAGGCCCACGAACGTCAGGCGCCGGCCGATCGCGGCGAGGAGGAGCGCTCCGACCGCGCCGAGCGCGCCCGCCTTCGTCGGCGTCGCGACTCCGGCGAAGATGCTTCCGAGCACGATCAGGATGAGCGCGAGCGGAGGCACGAGCACGGCCAGCACGCGCCTCACGAGTGCGGCCCCGGTGACGTCGCGCTCGGACGCGGGCAGGCATGGCGCAGCGGAAGGGCGACGCCACGCGACGAGGGCGACGTACGCGGCGTAGAGCCCGGCGAGGAGCAGGCCGGGGATCAGCGCGCCGCGGAAGAGCTTGCCCGCGCTGACGCCGAGCTGATCGGCGAGGACGATCAGCACGATGCTCGGCGGGATGATCTGTCCGAGGGTGCCGGACGCGCAGATCGTCCCGGTCGCGAGGCTCGGCGAGTAGCCGTAGCGCAGCATCACCGGCAGCGAGATCATCCCCATCGCGACGACAGAAGCGCCGACGACTCCGGTGGCTGCGGCGAGGAGCGCGCCGACGAGGACGACGGCGAGCGCGAGCCCGCCGCGCCGCGCCCCGAAGAGCATTCCGACCGTGTGGAGCAGGTCCTCTGCCAGGCGCGATCGCTGCAGCACCGTCCCCATCAGCACGAAGAACGGCACGGCGAGCAGGACCTGGTTCTGCATGATCCCGAAGACGCGCTCGGGGAAGATCGCCAGGAACTGCCAGTCGAAGTAGCCGAGCCAGACACCGATCGCGCCGAAGATCACCGCGGCGCCCCCGAGCGTGAACGCGACCGGGAAGCCGAGGAAGATCAGCGCCATCACGACGCCGAACATCACGGGGCCGAGGGCGTCGTTCATCGAGGCTCTGCGGCGCCGCGCAGGACGCCGATCGAGCGGGCCGTGTTCGCGAGGCCCTGGATCGCGAGCAGGACGAACGCGATCGGGACGACGACCAGGATCGGTCCGCGGAGGAGGCCGCCGGGGTCGGGCGAGCGCTCGCCAATGCGTAGCGCCTCGACGGCCGGCGGGTAGGTGACCAGGATCGCGTAGACGCAGAACGGCAGCAGCAGGAGGACTCCGCCGAGGGCGTCGATCCAGGCCTTGCCGCGCGGCCCGAGGCGGCCGTAGAGCACGTCGACGCGCACGTGCGCGTTCTCGGACAGCGCCCAGGGGGCCGCGAGCAGGAACAGCGCGCTGAAGAGGTACCACTGCAGCTCCTCGAGAGCGACGGAGCTCAGCCGGCGGCCGACGTACGGCTCGACGTAGCTCGCGATCGCGTTTCCTGCGCCGACGAGGACCATCGCGAACCCGAGCCACGCGGCGACGCGACCGACGCACGCGGTCGTCCGGTCGACCAGATCGACGAGCTGCATCCGGGGAGGATACGAGGCGGCCGGCGCGCTTCCCACCTGGACGAACGGGCTCCCCGCGCGTCGATCCCGATCCTGGCCGCGCCTTGCTCGGGGCCGTGGAAACCGTCCGAGAATCCCGGCGGGCTCGCGACGTGGCGGCCAGCGCGATTCTATCGTTCTTGCACCGCTTCCACGCCTGCGCGGCACCTGCCCCTCCATGACTGCCACCGAATCGACCGAACAGAGGCTCGCTCACGCACTGAAGACTCGGGACGCCATCATCGGTGTCGTCGGTCTCGGCTACGTCGGCCTTCCCCTGGCCCACGCCGCGCACGCCGCGGGCTTCCGCGTGATCGGGTTCGACGTCGACCAGGCGAAGATCGACCATCTGGCCGCCGGTCGGACGTACCTCGATCACCTCGGCGACTCGATCGTGCAGGACCTGTCGGCCAGCGATCGCTTCCGCGCGACGTCCGACCTCTCCGAGCTCTCGGAGCCCGACGTCATCTCGGTGTGTGTCCCGACGCCGATCGGAGCCCACCGCGAGCCCGACCTGCGCTACGTCGTCGACACGGCGAAGGCGATCGGGCGCGCTCTGCGGCGCGGTCAGCTCCTGGTCCTCGAATCGACGACCTACCCCGGGACGACGCGCGACGACTTCCTTCCCGCCCTCCAGGGCGCTTCGCCGAGCGGCGATCTCGAGCCGGGGCGCGACTTCTTCGTCGCGTACTCGCCCGAGCGCGAAGATCCCGGTCGCAAGTCCCATTCGACGCGCACGATCCCGAAGACGGTGGGGGGGCTCGACGAGGCGTCGACCGAGCTCGCGCAGCTCTTCTACAGCGCCTGCGTCGAGCAGGTTCACCCCGTGAGCAGCCCCGAGGTCGCGGAGGCCGGCAAGCTCCTCGAGAACATCTTCCGCTCGGTGAACATCGCGCTCGTCAACGAGATGAAGACCGTTTTCGCGGAGATGGGCATCGACATCTGGGAGGTGATCGACGCCGCCGCGAGCAAGCCGTTCGGGTTCATGCCGTTCTACCCGGGCCCGGGCCTCGGCGGACACTGCATCCCGATCGACCCCTTCTACCTCACGTGGAAGGCAAAGGAGATCGGCCGGCCGACGCGCTTCATCGAGCTCGCGGGCGAGATCAACACGGAGATGCCGGCGTACGTCGTCCACCGGTCCATCCTCGCGCTCAACGAGTCGCGGCGCGCGATCGCGGGAGCGAGGGTTCTCATCCTCGGCCTGGCGTACAAGCCGAACGTGAACGACACGCGCGAGTCGCCGGCCTTCGAGCTCATCGAGCGCTTCTCCGAGCTTGGCGCGGACGTCGAGTACTCCGATCCGTTCATCCCGGAGACGGTGCCGGTGCGCAAGCACGACCTTCGGATGAAGAGCGTCGAGCTCACGCCAGAGTCGGTCGCGAGCTTCGACCTGATCGTCGTCGTGACGAATCACGACGCGTTCGACTACGACCTGATCGCCGCGCACGCGCAGAAGATCGTCGATACGCGGAACGCGATGAGACCCTACCGGGATCAGCTCGGGGGACGCCTCGTCCTCGCGTAGTGGCCTAGAACGGCATGCCGATCGAGAAGTGGATGACCCAGTCGTCCTCGAAGTCGCGCGGATCCGGGTTCACCGCCCCGTCGATTCGCAGCGGTCCGATCGGCAGCAGGTAGCGCAGCCCCGCGCCGATCCCGTAGCGGACGTCGTCGAACCCGAAGTACTCGGAGACGTCTTCCTCGACGAACCCGGCGTCCGCGAACAGAGCGCTCTGCAGCGAGCCGCGTAGGACGTGCCGCCACTCCAGAGAGAGAGTGGCCATCGCCTCGCCGCCGATCGGGTTCCCGTTCACGTCGCGCGGACCGAGCTCGCTCTCGCGGAACGAGCGCACCGAGTTCTCACCGCCGGCGAAGAACCGCTCCTGGATCGGGATCTCGTTCTCGCCGAAAGCGGGCAGGATCACCCCGGTTCGGAATCCGATGCCGAGGACGTCGTCCGGGCCGCGGTCGAAGAACCAGAAGTGGCTGAGCCGGAGCCGGATGAACTCCAGCTCGGAGCCGATGACGCTCGGGGCGATCTCGGCCGAGGCCTCGGTCAGGAACCCGGTGCTCGGAGCGAAGATGGCGTCGCGAGCGTCGTAGCGCTGCGAGAGGAAGACCGACGCGATGTTCACCTGGGACTCGACCTCGTCGACGCTGTCGTCGTTCACCTCGATGTCGTCGGCGTCGGAGCGGCCGAAGCGATAGCCCACCGTCGAGTACGTCCTTCGGTCCCACTCGCGCGTCAAGTAGGCGCCGACGTCGATGTTCTCGCGCACGAACGACGGCTCTTCGCGTCGCTCGAAGTTGATCTGATAGTCGGCGACGAGGTTCGAGTCGAAGAAGCGCGGGTCGGTCAGTCCCACCACGAAGCGCAGGGCGCGAACGGCGACGGTCGCTTCGACCGAGCCGTTGATGCCGATCCCGAACAGGTTGCGGTTGCGTGCGCCGACGGTCGCTCGGAAGAGCTCGTAGCTGCCGTAGCCCGGCTCGAAGTAGACGTCCGTACTCGGAGCTTCCTCGATCTCCAGGACGAGCGCGCGGGTGTCTCCCGTGCCCTCGAGGCGCGTGCGTACTTCGGAGAAGAGCCCCGTGCGATAGAGCCTCCGAACGCCCTCCCTGAGCTCGCTCGCATCGAACGTCGCCCCGGGCTCCACGCCCAGCTGCTTCCTCACGAAGCTCTCCTTCGTGTCTCCCTCGCTGACGATCCGCACTTCGGTGACCGTGACCTCGGGGCCCGGCTCGGCGCGGATCGCGAGCGCGACGCTCTTCGTCTCTCGTTCGACGTCGGCCCGGACGGTCACTCTCGCGTCGGGATGACCGGCCCGCCCGTACGCGTCTTCGAGAGCGCTTCGAAGGCGACCGGTCAGCCGCGGCTCGAAGGCGACCGGCTCTCCGTCTTCGTCCTCGACCACGCTCTCGAGGGTCGAGGCGACGGTCGCGCTCGCCTCGGAGGAGAGCTCGACGTCCGACTCGGAGACCTCGAAGTCGACGCCGCCGACCACGTAGCGCTCGCGTGCGACGACGGTCAATCGGATTGGCACGGGCCCGCCCTCGGGACCGGGTCCGGGGTCGGTGATCTCGGCCTCCGCGTCCAGGTGCCCGAGTGCCACGAGGTCGCCGACAACGACGCTGGCTGCACGAGCGACGCGCCCTTCGATGTAGAGCATGTCGCCCGTTCCGAAGAGGCCTGGGCGGGGCCCGTTGACGTACGCGCGCAGCAGGTCCTCGTCGAGCGGACAAAGGGCGTCCGCGACGACCGTCACCTCGCCGATCGTCGAGCGCGGCCCGGCTTCGATCGTGATCGTCGCCGCCCGTTCGCCGGTGATCTCGTAGCGCACGTCGGCCTGCGCGTAGCCCCTTTCGAGCAAGAGACGTTCGATCTCGTAGGCGGCGTCGTCGACGTAGGCCGCGCGGCCTCCGGTCGACTCGAACTGCGCCAGGAACTCCTCTGCCGTCTGCCGAACGTCTCTCGACTGACCGTCGGGGGCCCCGATGATCTCGACGCCCTCGGGAATGACAGGAGCCGCCACGACGGGCTCGTCGTCCTCCGGTCCCGACGACGCACAGCCGGCGAGAGCGAGCATTGCGAGGGCGAGTCCACGCCATCCGGGGGTGCAGGCGGTCATCGACGCGACGTCAGCGGAGACGAAGGACGATCCGCAGACCGAAGTTGTAGTCCTCGTACGCGTCGCGCTCGCCCGCGAGATAGAGCACGTCGCGCTCTCGCACCAGTCCGTCCTTCAGCTTGTACGTGGCCTCGATGGTGAGCAGACCCGCGCGCGAGACGTCGCGTCCCGTGATCACCTCGATGCGCTCGAGGAACGACTCGCGGTCGTCGTCGTCGAATCCTCCCGACGAGAGCCAGCCCTGCAGGAGGTCCTTGGCGACGTAGAGCGCAACCTGCTGCCCCGCGACCTCGGCGCTTCCGCCCGTGTTCGGGGTCCTGCCGGAGAGGACGAGGAGGAGGAGGTCGTCCGGTGGGAGCGGCGGCGAGGAGCTGAAGTCGACGATTGCCTCGTCGTAGTCGCCCTCGACGTTGACGGTGACGTCGTAGCCGGCGAGACGCGTTCTCCCGACGAGATCGAGCACCGGGATCTCCGGCTGACTCGGCGGGAACGTCACCAGCCCCGTGGTGAACTCGATCCTCCCCGCCGGTACGGCGACCTCGAGGGGGTCCACGAAGAGCCTGCCGGACGGAATCGGCTGGGATGCGCTGCCCTTCAGCCGCAGGTCGGCGCGGATCCTCCCGCGCGTCAAGCGCCCGTCGAGCCGCATCGGGTCAGCGGTGGTGATCCGTACATCGAGGGCCACCATGTCCGGTCCGAACGCCGGCAGGCGGATCCCTCGACGGACAGACGCCGGGGCGCCTCTGCCGCCGGCGAGGATGCTCTCGAACTCGACCGGTGAGCGGAAGCGTCCCCCGACGAGCGCGACGTCGCCAGCCACGCGAAGGCCGTCGAGCGGCCCGGTGACGCCCAGGTCGACGTTGGCCCGAATGCGCGCGTCCGAAGAGCGGAACAGGAGGACCTCGTCACCCGTGACCGAGAGCTCGACGCGCGGCGTGGGCCCGTCGAGGGCCGCGCCTCCCTTCACGACAACGGGCGCTGCGCCGACCGTGAAGCGGCAGGACTCGATGGTCGCACGGTCCGGGGTGACCGCCGCCGAGAGCTCGAGCTCGTCGACGATCGGCGCGCCTCGATAGCGCACCTTCCCCCTCTCGAGGCGCACGTTCCCCGTCGGCGCGAGCTCGCGCAGAGAGCCCTCGACCCGCCCGCCGATGACGAGGCGCCCCGACGTTTCGCGGAGGTTCGGCGAGAGGTCCGAGAGCCAGGCGAGGTCGGTCGACTCGAGCCTCGCCTCGCCGGCGAGCGCAGCGTCGAGCCACGCCGTCGGATCGGCGATCGTCGCGCGAACGTCGAGCGTGCGAGAGAGGATCGCATCGCCCTCGAGCCGAGCGAGGCCATCGCCGTCGAGCGCGACGGTGACGCGCGTGTCGTCCGGTCCGGCCTCCACTGCAACCGTGCCCGAGACGGTCCCCGGGAGCCACTCGACGGGGGTCCCGGACGTATCCAGGACGTCGAAGCTCTTCACCTCGGCGCCAACCCGACCCACGAGGCCCGACCACGTCCCCGAGACGTTCAGTCGAAGCTCTGCGGCGCCGCTCAGGGTCCTTGCAACCGACGCCGGGACGAACGCGGACGCGAGGCCGGATCCGAGCGCCGCCGCGTCGACGCGGGCCGAGCCGGCGAACGAGACGGGGCCGTCGCCGAGCGCGTCGCCGTCGAGCGTGAGGGGCGCCGATCCCGCGAGTTCGACATCGAGGTTCTGGAGCTGAGCGCTGAGCGCCTTCAGTTCGACCCGATCGTCGAGCCATGTCGCTTCCACGCGGGCCTGGATCGGCGTCTCGGACCCCGCGACCGCGACGCCGTCGAGCTGCGCGTCGACGCTCGCGCGAAGCGGCTCACTCTCGAAGGTCAGAGCGCCGTTCAGGACGCCCAGGTCGGCGGAGTCCCCCAGGATCTCCTCGAGGAACGGACGAAGCCTCAGCGTTCTCACGTCGCCGACGACTCGTACGCCCGCATCCGAGCGGGTGTCGACGTCCAGCTCGATCTGGCCCCCCGATCCCTCGAGCCGCAGGTCTTCGATCCGGATGCGCTCACCGTCGACGACGATCCGGACGGAGTCTGCGAGCGCGAGCCGCGCCTCGTCCCTCTCGAGCGTCAGGCTCTCCAGCAGGGCGTCGAGCGGCGCACCTCCTACGGGCAGGTCGACGCGCCCCGCAGCCTCGATCGCTCCGAAGTCGGTGTTGGCCGAGATCCGGTCGACGTCGATCGTACGTCCGTCGATGCGCGCGTCGAACTCGGCGTCTCCGATCGAACGCGCGCCGCGCTCGATGCGGCCCGCGCGCGCTCGGATCCACCCCTCCAGGTCGTCGAGGGTGCCCGAGACTTCGGCCACCGCAGAGACGTCCCCGAGAACGTCGAGTCCCTCCGCGTAGACGGCGGGCTCGTCGAGCAGCACCGTCAGCCGTGTCTCCGAGAAGGCCCTAGAGTCAAACGTGAACGTCCCCGCGCCATCGATTCGCGCGCGTCCGGGGTCGCGCGCGCTCAGCTCGCGAACGACCAGTCGGTCGTCGTCCGCGTCGATCTCTGCCGTGACAGCGCCGATCCGCACGCCTGCGACGACGACGTCCTCTCCCCGAAGGTCGATCACCCCGCTCGGGAGGGCTCGCCGACCGGGACTGAGCGCAACGCTGCCGCGGACCGATCCGTACGACGTGGGCTCTCCTTCGTCGTCCGGCAGGCCGCGCGCTGCGGCGATCGTCGATTCAAGCTCGTCGAGGCGCGGGACGTCGAATGTCAGGAGCCCGACGATCGCGGGCGGGCCCACCTCGCGCGGCTCGATCGACAGCGAGTCGATCACGATCCGGTTGGCGCCGATGAGCGCCTCCCCGGAGTCGATCGCGACGCGCTCGCGCGAGACCTCGCCACGGACGTCGTCGAGCGTCAGATGAAGGTCCTGCGCCCGTCCGTCAGGCACGTCGACGAGGAACTCGAGTCCGCCCGAATCCGAGATCGTGGCCTCGCCCTCGAAGCGAGCCAGGAGCGCGTTGGTCTCGGCCTCGCCCTCGACGCGCACGGTCGGCGCCGCGCCCCCGTCCGTGCGCGCAACGAGGCTGCGGATCTCGACGACGTCGTCGTCGAGGAGCACCCGCGCGCGTCCCCGCGTGACGACCGCGGCCGGCAGCGCGTCGAACGGCACGAGTGGCTCGTCGGCCTCGTCGTTCTCGCGGTCGACGGTCAGGTCGACGGTGACGTCGGGCGCCAACGCCGAGACGCGTTCGACGAGCCGGAGGTCGCGCGTGCGGAGCGCGCCGATGAGGTCACCGACGATCTCGACCTCTTCGGCCCGAGCCGAGCGAATCGGCTGGTCCCCCTCGAGCGGGACGACCTCGACCCCGCGGACGGCGAACCGCCGGAACCAGTCGCCTTCGACCGAGTCGATCCTGACCTCGAAGGGTGACAGGGAGCGCGACGCCCAGGGGACGGTCCGCACGACGAGCGGGTGCACCGTGTGCGCCCTGGATGCATACAGCGCCACTGCGACGAGTGCGCCCGCGAGCAAGAGCAGCGCGAACCGGCGCGACCAGCGCATGAGGCCGCTCTTGAATCCGCGCGGGCCGCCGCGTCGATCGCCTTTGGGGCCTTCGTTCATTCGTGCCCCCGTGCTCGGAGGCGAGCCTCACAAGCTAACGGATGGAATGGTGCCTCTCCCGGGGCCTCGATCGGCGAATCGTCCGTCCCCCGCTTCGTTCGTCGCTGCTACAACCTCGACTCGACCCGTCTCCGCCCACCGATGACGCTCGCCGCACCGCTCCTGGCCCTCGCCGTCGCCGCCCAGGTCTCACCAACGTCGCCGCAGATTCGAGCGGCGGACTTCGCACGCCACGTCCAGCGGCTGTCGTCGGACGCATTCGAGGGCCGCGGGCCCGGCACCGCGGGTGAGGTCAAGACCGTCGGCTACCTCGTCGAGCAGTTCAGCGCGTTCGGCCTCGAGCCCGGCGGAGACGTCGTCGACGGGGAGAGGACCTGGACGCAGGCCGTCCCGATGGTGGAGCTGACGCCGAAGGGCGCGCCTGTCGTCGCCGCAACGGCTGCGAGCGAGGACGCGTCGCTCCTCTTCGGCCGCGACGTCATGGTATGGAGCCCCGTCGTCGAGGGCGCGGTTTCCGTCGACGCCTCCGAGGTCGTTTTTGCGGGGTACGGCATCGTTGCCCCGGAGTACGAGTGGGACGACTACGCGGGCCTCGACGTCCGCGGCAAGACGGTCGTCGTTCTCGTCAACGATCCCGGGTATGCGACGGGCGACCCCGAGCTGTTCCGCGGTCGAACGATGACGTACTACGGCCGCTGGACCTACAAGTTCGAGGAGGCCTCGCGCCAAGGTGCAGCGGCCTGCCTGATCGTTCACGAGGAGGGGGCGGCGGGCTACGACTGGACGGTCGTGCTCCAGAGCTGGGGGAGGCCTCAGCTCGTTCTCGATGCCGCTGCGGACGAGACTCCGACCGAGGTCGAAGGGTGGATCTCGCGCCCAGCGGCGCGTGCGCTCTTCACGGCCGCGGGTCGCGATCTCGACCAGCTCTCCGTGCGCGCCCTCGAGCGGGGCGCCGAGCCCGTCGCGCTCGACGCGACCTTCTCTGCCCAGGTCGACAACGCTGTTCGCCGCATCGAGTCCGACAACGTCGTGGCGAGGGTGACGGGTCGCTCTCGGCCCGACGAAGCGGTGCTGGTGTGCGCGCACTGGGACCATCTCGGCGTGCGCGAGGGCGCCGCGAACGAGGACAACGTCTACAACGGCGCGTTCGACAACGCGACCGGGATCGCCGCGATGCTCGAGATCGCCGAGGCCATCGCCGCGCAGGACCCGGCTCCCGAGCGCACCGTGCTCTTCCTTGCGACGACGGCAGAAGAGAAGGGGCTGCTCGGCTCGGCCTTCTACGCGTCCGATCCCCTCGTCCCGCTCGCGAAGACGGTTTGCGGCCTCAACATCGA
This sequence comes from Planctomycetota bacterium, assembly GCA_039200205.1. Lineage (GTDB taxonomy): Bacteria > Planctomycetota > UBA1135 > UBA1135 > Saltatorellus. The sequence continues at coordinate 6,545 of JBCCSK010000074.1, read as the reverse complement.
CGGCGTCAACACGATGGGGCCGCTCCAGGACATCGCGATCGTCGGATACGGCGCCTCGGAGCTCGACGACGACCTGCGCGCTGTGGCCGCAGCTCAGGGACGAACCGTCGTTCCGGAGTCGTCTCCGGAGAAGGGCTACTACTTCCGCAGCGATCACTTCTCGCTCGCGAAGGTCGGCGTTCCGATGCTCTACACCGACGACGGAACCGTCGGCGTCGAGCGGGGTGAGGAGTGGGTGCGAACCCAGAAGGAGCGGTTCCTGAAGGACCGGTACCACCGCGTCACCGACGAGTTCGACCCCGAGTGGGATCTGCGGGGGGCTGAGCTCGACGTGCGGCTCTTCCACGCGCTCGTGCGGCTTTGGTCGAGCATGCCCGATGTGCGAGAGTGGAGTCCCGACTCGGAGTTTCGCGCGGCGCGCGAAGCGTCGCTCCGCGGAGCGGCTGCGTCGGGCGGCGGGCGGTGAACGCGGGCGCGGACATGCCAGCGCCCCTGGACTTCTGGTACGACGCGGAGACCTCTGGTACGACGCGGAGACCTCTGGTACGACGCAGGGAGCTTGCGAATTCGTAGGAGCTCACCGAACATCTGCGGCCTGCCGAGCGCGACGGCCCCAGCTCCATCGGCCGTGACTCGTTCGTCAGTCCCACGATGCTCACGCTCATTGCCTCACTCGCTCTCGCCGCGCCGAGCCCCGCCCAGAACGGCGTCGTGACCTACATCGGTCCGGCGCTCTTCAAGGACCCCGCCGTCGACGGCGACTGGGGGGAGTACTCGATCACCACGCAGGACGGTCCAGAGACGTTCGGGCTCTACATGCCCACGCAGACGTTCGAGCCGCAGGCTCCGCTGCTCGTCCACTTCCACGCCTGGCGCGGCGGTCATCCGGAAGTCGGTGCCTTCACCGACTTCATGTGGGAAGCCGAGCAGAGAGGGTGGATCCTCGTGTGTCCCGATCAGGACGTTCCGGGATTGGACCGAGCGACCTACGGGAACGACGAGGCGCAGCGCCGCTTCAAGGCGGTGATCGACTGGGCGACGAGCCAGCCCTTCGTCAATCCGAACAAGGTCTACGCCTACGGCTTCTCGATGGGGGGCGGTGACGTCCTCAGCTACGCCGCCCAGAGCCTCGATCCGGACGGCGTCGTCTTCGCCGCGATCGCGCAGAACGCGGGCACGCTCTGTCTCGCCGAGGAGTACGGGGGGAACCTCGATGCGCGTTCGTCGCTGGAGCTCGCCATGGGTGGAACGCCGAGCCAGATGCCTTTCGCCTACCGCCGCGCGTCGTCGCTCGACTACGACGACCTCCTCGGCTTCGACCTGTCTCTCGACCACACGGCGCGCAATCTCGCGCGGACGCCGATCGATACGTGGTACTCGAACAACGACCGAGCGCTGCTTCGTGACTTCAGCGAGAACCTCGACCTCGTCGTCGACGACCACACGATCCACCGCAGGAACACGCGACGCCACGACTGGGACACGTTCGACTACGCGGCCGTCTGCGATTGGTTCGAGGGAAAGGAGCGCACGATCCGGCAGTCCGGTGAGCTCGTCGTCGCGCGCGACGCTCGCTACTTCGACGTCTGGGTGGAACGCGAAGATCCCGCGGCCTTCGGGAGAATGGCGTTCGACCTCGAAGGCGATCAGATCCTGCCCAACGACGCGCTTCTCTTCACGGACCTCGAGAACATCTCCTCGCTTCGCGTCGATGCGCTCATCACGGGCGTGCCGAGGACCTTTCTGGTCCAGCTGGAGGCCGACGTGGATGAGCCGCGGACGTTCTACCTCGACGGCTACGGCGACGGCTCGATCTCGGACGCCCCGCCGAGCTTCGTTCTGCTGAGGCTCGGCGGAGCGTTCATGCCCGCGGTCCCAGGCGTCCACTGGACGATGGAGGGATCGACGCTCGTGCTGTCGACGCCTCGGTCGGCGTCGGCCGGAGAGCTGGCGAGCTGGGTCGTTTTCGGACGGCCCTGAGGACCTGGGCGACGCACGCGACAGCGCAGTTGCCGCCCAGGCTCCGGATCACGGCGCCCAGGTCACGCCGAGCGCGTTGGTCCAGTTCCCACCGCCAGGGAAGAACGTGTCCCGGTGGAACAGCTGGTAGTAGAGGGTGACGCCGGCTTCCGTCGAGCCTTCCACGAGCGACGGGTCGGAGAAGTCGAGCGGGAGCGTCGCTTGCCCGCCCGTTGCCAGGACGACGACGTTCATGCGCTGGAACGTCCCGCGAAGGCAGATGTTGCCGCCGATCGGTGAGGCGATGGGGGATCCCATGTCGTCGGCCTGGACGAAGACCCCGAAGTTGTCGGGGAGCGGAGAGGCCACGAGGGCGTTGTCGTTGATCTGAACGCTGCCCGAGCCAGTGAAGCCGATCGTGCTGCCCAGAGCACTCACGGAGTTCGCTGCCGGCGGGTCGCAGAACGACGTGGTCGGCGCCGAGCAGGTGAGGTTGAAGGTGGCGGGCGTGTCGAAGCCGCTCACGACGAACGGGCCGATGCGCCAGTCCGTCAGCGACGTGAGGCATCGGAAGGCGTGGCCGGGGACGAACGGTCCGTCCGGGCCGACGTCCGTGAAGCCGAGAGACGACGCGTAGAACCACTCGTCGCCGGAGCCGATGGAGGGCGTCGTCGTCTCGACGAGAGAGACGGCATCGAAGATCGCCGTCCATGGAGTCGAGTCCAGCGTGCCGTCGTCATCGACGTCGAGGTCGTCGTTCACTGCGCCCGTGAATCCCTCGACGACGAGATGGGTGACGTTGTCTCCGTTCTCGAAGTTGAGCGACGCCGTCAGGTCCGCGAGGCCAAGGGTCAGCGTCGCCTCGCCAGCGAGGAAGAGGCCCTGGGCGTTGGTCGCCGATCCCGTCAGGTCGAGAGCGAACTCGATGACGCCGCTGCCGCCGGCCGTATTGTCACCGAGGACGAGGTACGTCAGTCCGTCGAGGCTGCTGTTCGCGGGAACGCTGAACAGCTCGAAGAACTCGTCCGTGTCCGCCGACGGCTGATCGATGCGGATCTCGTTGATGAGCAGGATGACGGGAGGAACGCCGCCCTGCGCCGCAGCGGGGACCGACAGAGCGGGAGCGAGGAGGAAGGAGAGTCGGGGAGAGAGCATCGGCACGAAAAAAGGGGAGAGTGGTGAGGCGCGCCAAACGGCACCCCGCTCGATTCTCCCCGCGAACGCGAATCTGTCGAGCGATTCGCGCTTCGGGCCCCTTTCTGCCAAGCAGTCCAAGCGGCGGCCAGTCCGGGCCGCGAACTGCGTGTGACGAGGTCGGGTCAGGAGCTCACGGCGCCCAGGTCACGCTGATGCCGTTGGTCCAGTTGCCGCCGCCGAGGAAGAAGGAGTCGCGGTGGAAGAGCTGGTAGTGGACCGTCTCGCCGGGCATCGTCGCGCTCTCGACGAGCCCCGGATCGCTGAAGTCGAGCTGCAGTTCGGCCTGGCCTCCGACTGCGAGAACGACGACGTTCATCCGCTGGAGCGAGCCGCGGAGACAGATGTTCCCGCCGATGGGCGACGGCACGGGGGACCCCGTCATGTCCCCCTGGACGAACACGCCGAAGTTGTCGGGGATCGGACCCGCGACGAGGGAGTTGTCGTTGATCTGAAGGCTCCGCGATCCGAGGACGCCGATGTCGCCGCCGAGCGGGCTGATCGAATTCGGTGCCGGAGGATCGCAGAAGGTCGTGACCAGTGCAGCGCACGCGGTGTTGAACGCCTTCGGGCTGTCGAACCCTCCGATCTCGAACACGCCGAGCCGCCAGTCCGACAGCGACGTCAGGCAGCGGTACACGTGCGCGGGGACGAACGTTCCGTCCGGACCGAGGTCCGTGAAGCCGAGCGACGATGCGTAGAACCACTCGTCGCCCGAGCCGATGGAGGGCGATGTGGTCTCGACGAGCGACACGGCATCCAGAACGTTGGTCCACGGCGTCACGTCGAGAACTCCGTCGTCGTCCAGGTCGAGGTCGTCGCTGACGGCGCCCGAGAAGCCCTCGACCACCAGGTGGGTGACGTTGTCACCGTTCTCGAAGTCGAGCGTCGTCGCTAGATCCGCAACCCCGAGGGAGAGGGTGCTTTCTCCAACCGTGAAGAGTCCCTGGGAGTTCGTCGCGTTCCCGGTCAGATCGAGTGCGAACTCCACGACGCCGCTCACTCCGGCTGTGCTGTCACCGATCACTACGTAGGTGAGTCCGTCGAGGGAGCTGCTGCCTGGAACGCTGAAGAGCTCGAAGTACTCGTCGACGTCCGCCGACGGCTGATCGATCCGAATCTCGTTGATGAGGAGAACGGCGGGTGTCACTCCGCCCTGGGCGGCGACGGAAGGTGTGAGGGTGGCTACGAGAACGAGCGAGAGCCGGAGAGGAGCCATGGCGTCGGGGGGGGGTGGTGAGGAGCGGCGTGCCCATCGCCCCTATGGACTCACCATCGCGCCCTTGGGCGACGGTTCGTTCCGCGGCGAGGCAGGCCCGGCGAGCGAGTCGGAACTCGAATCAAGAAGCTACCGGATTTTTTGAATCGTGGCGTTCGCGACCCGGGCAAGCCTCGAGTCCGACCTCGGCGAGGTCGGACTAGCCCTTACGCGATATCAGGACCCCGTCCCCGACCGTGACGAGGGCGCTCTGCACCCGCTCGTCCGCGAACGCCCTCTCGTTCGTCGCGCGAACAGCGGCTGCGGAGGGGTCGTCGTCGGTCGGATCGGCGACGCGCTCCCCCTGGAGCGCGTTGTCGACCGCCACGATTCCGCCGCTCCGAACGAGCTCGACGCACTGCTCCCAGTCGCCCGGATATCCGGTCTTGTCCGCGTCGATGAAGGCGAAGTCGAAGGTCCCTGATCTGCCCGCCGCAAGCTCTGCGGCGAGCGTCTCGGCGGCGGGCGCGAGCCTGAGTTCGATCCGGCCGTCGACGGAGGCCTCGCGCCAGTAGCGGCGTGCGATCGCGGTCCACTCCTCCGACGTATCGCACGCGAGCAGAAGTCCGTCCTCGGGCAGGACGCTCGCGACGCAGATCGACGAGTAGCCGGTGAAGACGCCGACCTCGATCGCCCGTTGAGCGCCCACGCTCGCTGCGAGTAGCCCGAGGAGCTGACCCTGGTCCGCTCCGATCTGCATCTGCCGCATGGGAAGCGTCGCCGTCTCGGCGCGGAGTCTCCGGAGCACGTCCGATTCTCGCGTCGACGAGATGCGGCGGACGTACTCGAGATTGCGTGCCGAGGTCGCAGTGCCTCTCGGCGGGTTCACATCCGCATCGCCTGACTCGGTCATGGGGGGGAGGATAGCGGTCCCCGCGATCGATCGTCGGATCGCTCCGCTGTGACGGCCGCACGCACGCCGCGCGGTCGTCGCGTCATACTCGGGCGTGAACGGAGCGCGCTCTACCTCCGGACTCGCGCGCTCTGCCGCTGATCAAAGCCGCCGTCGAATTCCTAGCTGCAGTCCTCGCACACACGAGATCGACCATGAGAGCCGTCGCCTATCGAGAGCCCGGTCCGATCGAGCGCGAGGACGCGCTCGTCGACGTCACGATCGATCGCCCCGAAGCGCTTGGGCGCGATCTCCTCGTTGCGGTCCGCGCCGTCTCGGTCAATCCCGTCGATACCAAGCTTCGGCGCTCGCAGGGGCCGGAGGAGGGCGAGTGGCGCGTCCTCGGCTTCGACGCCGCGGGAGTCGTCGAGGCCGTCGGTCCCGACGTCACGCGCTTCTCGCCCGGCGATGAGGTGTACTACGCCGGATCGATCGCCCGCCCCGGGACGAACTCCGAGCTCCACCTGGTCGACGAGAGGATCGTCGGGAAGAAGCCCGCGAGCCTGAGCGACGCCGAGGCCGCCGCGCTGCCGCTGACGGCGATCACGGCGTGGGAGATGCTCTTCGATCGGCTGGACGTCCGCCGCCCGACGGCGGAGGGTGCGGGGACCATACTCGTGGTCGGCGCGGCGGGCGGCGTGGGCTCGATCACGGTCCAGCTGCTCCGCGCACTGACCGAGATGACGGTCATCGGAACCGCTTCGCGTCCTGAAACGCGCGAGTGGGTGCGCGAGTGCGGCGCCGATCACGTCATCGATCACACGAAGCCCCTCTCTCCCCAGATCCACGGCATTGGCCTCGGGGCGCCGGGATTCGTCTTCTCGACGACGCACACCGACGACCACATGGGCGACGTCGTCGAACTGATCGCACCTCAGGGGCGCTTCGGGCTCATCGACGATCCCGCTGAGCTCGACGTTCGCCCGCTCAAGCTCAAGGCCGTTTCGGTGCACTGGGAGCTCATGTTCACGCGCCCGCTCTTCCAGACGCCGGACGTCGCGGAGCAGGGGCGGATCCTCGGCGAAGTGGCGACGCTCGTCGATGCGGGGCGCGTTCGCTCGACCCTCACCGAGATCGCCGGGAAGATCGATGCGGAGACGCTCCGCACGGTCCATGCGCGGATCGAACGCGGAACGGCGCGGGGCAAGATCGTCCTGGAGGGGTTCTGAGCGGCGCGGCAGAACGGTCCCGGCTCGACGCTGCATCCGTGCCAGCGCGAGCGACCTGAACCCGGTTTGGAGC
>JBCCSK010000073.1:0-19482 GCA_039200205.1 Planctomycetota bacterium | reverse complement strand
GCAGGGCGGACCGAAACTCCTCGTCGAACAGCAGCGGCAGCGCTAGCAGGGTCCCGTTCGCGAACAGCGCCACGCACGCCATCAGCAGCCACGTGCGCCGGGCCCGCACGGTCACGATCGCGTAGACGATCCCGAGGAGCGCCGGCCCGGCGGCGAGCGCGTAGACCCAGGTCGCCGGGGCCGACCAGCCGAGCTTGGCGACGGCCAGAGAACCCCAGACGACGCCCCAGCCGACCGTCGCGAGCGTCATCGCGCGCATCCACGTCCGGTGGCGACGTCGGACGCGCGACTTCGGTCGAGCCTGAGAGCGCATCGGCCGCGGCATGCCGCGGTTTTAGCCCACGGAGGGCTGCCGGACACCGGGGAACATTCTCAACGTCGACGCGGCGGGGGCTCGCAGCGCATTGACGCGCCATGGGGGCGGCCCTACCCTCACGGGCCTCGACGGGTCGGGCCGTGGCGCAGTTTGGTAGCGCGCTGCAATGGGGTTGCAGAGGTCGGAGGTTCGAATCCTCTCGGCCCGACCAATTTCGACGCTTGGTCCAAGCCGGACCTCGGTCCGCGCGGACTCGCGCGCTTGAATGCCCCCTGGGACGAGCACAGACTCGCGGCGCTGCCGGAGCTTCCCATTCTCGGGCGCGGCGGGTTGGGCGCTCGCGGGCGCCTTCCTCGCTCACGGTTCATCGACATGCGCCTGAGCTGGAACGAGATCCGCCAGCGGGCGATCGGGTTCAGCCACGAGTGGCGGGAGGCCGCTCGCGAGCGCGCAGAGGCGCAGACCTTCTGGAACGAGTTCTTCCAGGTCTTCGGAGTGAGGCGACGCACGGTCGCCGGCTTCGAGGAGCCCGTGCGGAATCTCACGGGCAGCCTCTCGTTCATCGACCTCTTCTGGCCGGGGACACTGCTCGCCGAGCACAAGTCACGGGGCCAGTCGCTCGGGAAGGCGGAGTCGCAGGCTCTGGCCTACATCCGCGCTCTGAAGGACGACGATCGCGAGCACGAGGCTCCCCGGTACGTGGTGGTTTCGGACTTCGCGCGCGTCGCGATCCACGACCTCGACTCCGATCGGTCCGCCGAGTTCGCGATCGAGGACTTCCACGACCACGTCCACGAGTTCGCCTTCATCCCCGGCTACAAGCGCGAGGTCACCGATCCCGAGGACCCCGCGAACATCAAGGCCGCCGAGATGCTCGCGACCCTGAAGGATCGCCTCGAGGAAGGGGGGTACCCCGCGCGCGACCTCGAGCGGTTCATGGTTCGCATCCTCTTCTGCCTCTTCGGAGAGGACACGGGGCTGCTCGGCGAGCCCGACGCCTTTCGTCTGTACATCGAGAACAGCACGAAGCCGGACGGGTCCGACCTCGGGCATCACCTCGCTCACTGGTTCGAGGTGCTCGACACGCCGGCGGACGAGCGACAGGCGCACCTCGACGAGCAGCTGCGCGAGCTTCCGTTCGTCAACGGCGAGCTCTTCGCCGAGCGGCTGACGTTCGCGAGCTTCGACCGGCCCATGCGAGATCAGCTGCTCGCCTGCAGCCGGTTCCACTGGGCGACGATCTCGCCAGCGGTCTTCGGGTCGCTCTTCCAGTCGATCATGGAGCCGCCGGCGCGGCGGCAGATCGGCGCCCACTACACGTCCGAGCGCGACATCCTGAAGGTCCTGGAGCCGCTGTTCCTCGCGGGCCTGCGCGAGCGGCTCGAGAAGGCGCGGAACGACAGGCGCGCCCTGATGCGACTCCAGAGGGACCTCGGTGAGATCCGCATCCTCGATCCGGCGTGCGGCTGCGGGAACTTCCTCGTCATCGCGTATCGCGAGCTCCGGTCGATCGAGCTCGAGATCCTCCGCGCACTCCACCCGGGCCAGGAGAGGCAGCAGGTCCTCGACATCCGGTCCGAGCTCCTGATCGACGTCGGTCAGATGCACGGCCTGGAGTGCTCCGAGTGGCCGGTGCGCATCGCCGAGGTCGCGCTCTGGCTGATGGACCACCAGATGAACATGGCGGTCTCATCTGCGTTCGGTCAGTACGTCGCCAGGCTCCCGCTCGAACACTCCGCGTCCGTCGTTCAGGGCAACGCCCTCCGCACGGACTGGGAGGACGTCCTTCCCGCCGATCGCTGCACGTACGTGCTCGGCAATCCGCCGTTCGTCGGCAAGAAGGCGAGGACGCCTGAGCAGGTCGAGGACATGGGGATCGTCTTCGGCGCGCGAAAGGGCGCGGGGAGCCTCGACTACGTCTGCTGCTGGTACGAGCTGGCGTCCCGCTACGCGGCGAAGGGCGGGGCGCGCGTCGCCTTCGTCTCGACGAGCTCGATCGCGCAGGGTGAACAGCCGGGAGTCCTCTGGCCGGCGATCTTCGAACGCGGACAGCGGATCGAGTTCGCCCACCGCACGTTCCCCTGGGAGAGCGACGCGCGCGGCAAGGCCCACGTCCACGTCGTCATCATCGGCTTCGGTCAGGCGAACGTCTCGCGCGCCATCTTCGACTACGACGCAAAGGGGGCGGCGCTCGGCGCAGCAAGGGCCCGGAACATCAGCCCGTACCTGGCCGAAGGCCCCAGCGCCGCCGTGACGAACCGGAGCGCGCCCATCGCGTCCGTTCCCCCGATGGTCTTCGGCAACATGCCGAACGACGGCGGCCATCTTCTGCTGGACGACGAAGCGCGTGCCGCCCTCGTCGAGGCCGCGCCTGGCGCGGAGGCGTACGTCCGACCGCTGATCTCGTCGAAGGAGTTCTTGAGCGGCCGCGGGCGCTGGTGTCTCTGGCTCGTCGACGCGAGTCCCGCAGAGATTCGAAAGATGCCCGCAGTGCTGCAGCGGATCGAGTCCGTTCGCGCGTACCGCGAGAAGAGCAGGCGTGCAGCCACGAAGGCGCTCGCCAAGGTCCCGATGCTCTTCGGCGAGATCCGTCAGCCCGAGCACGACTACGTCTTCGTCCCCCGGCACTCGTCGGAGCGCCGCGACTACGTTCCCCTCGCCTTCCTGAAGCCCGAGAGCATCGTTCACGACAGCTGCCTCTGCGTCCCCGACGCGACGCTGTACCACTTCGGCGTGCTGCATTCGGCGATGCACATGGCGTGGCTGCGGCACGTGGGCGGACGACTCGAATCCAGGTATCGCTGCTCGGCCAAGCTCGTCTACAACAACTTCCCCTGGCCCGAGGAACCGACGCCCGCGAGCGTCGAGAAGGTCGAAGCGGCGGCGAGTGCGGTTCTGGACGCGCGTCAGGAGCATCCGCAGTCGTCGCTCGCCGACCTCTACGATCCGCTCACGATGCCCGCCGGACTGCGGAAGGCGCACGCGAGTCTCGATCGCGCCGTGGACCGCTGCTACAGGCGGAGTCCCTTCCCGGACGAGCGCCGTCGCTTCGAGTTCCTGTTCGAGAGCTGGGCGGAGGCCGTCGACGTCGATCTCGACGCGGGGGAGTCGTCGACCGATCGAGCGTCCGTCACGTGAGTCGCTCGACCGAGACGTCACCTGCGCGCGCGAGCAGCGCCACGTAGCCCTCGAGCGTTCGATCGGCGTGCTCGGCGTGGGACTTCGGCGCCCAGAGCACGACCAGGGTTCGGAGCGTGCCCTCGTGGGTCTTCGTCGCGTGGCAGTCCTTGACGGCGTTCGCGCGGGGTCCCTCCGCGTCGCGGAGGCACAGGAGACCGTCGAGCCGAATCTCCTGGCCGCTCGCGTTGAAGACGTAGCTGCCGGACTCGACGACGTCGACGCGGAACGGAGGCGTGGCTCGGTCGACGTCGACCACGCTGATCGGGAGCCCCGAGACGAGGCTCACCGCGTTGCAGGCGTCGACCGCGAGGTTGATGCGCGGGAGCCCGCCGTCCTCGCTCGACCGCACGAGGTACTCGGACGACGGCTTGCCGCGGCCGGTCGGGCGGTGCCCCCCGTGACGGAGGAGGTCGCGCGCCGCCTTGCGCAGCGCTTCGCGGTCGTCGGCGTCGAGCACCGGGACGCCGAGCTCGCGCGCGGCCGGGCTCGCGAGTGCCCCGGGCTCGAGAGCGGCGACGATCTCGTCCGGCACGGTCATCTCGCCCAGCCGCCGCGGCAGCGTCACGACGAACGCAGCCGGGTGCAGCAGCGGGTGCGGCGCGAACTCGATCACTGATCGAGGCCGTTGCGCACCGCGAACTGGATCAGCTCCGCCGTCGACCGCGTGCCGAGCTGGTCCATCATCTTGTACTTGTGGTACTCGACGGTCTTGCGCGAGATGCCGAGCTCGGCCGCGATCTCCTTCGCGATCTTGCCCTTCACGAGCAGCGCGAGGATCCGTCGCTGGCGGTCGGAGAGGTTCTCCCCGGGCTTCTCCTCGCGGGGCGGGGCCTCCGGCCGCTCGCGACTCCCGCGGATGATCTCGGCCGCGAGGGCCGGCGAGACCCAGCAGCCGCCGCCGAGGGCCTCCTGGATCGCCGACAGGAGCTCCGCCGACGCGGCGCGCTTCAGCACGTAGCCGTCGACGCCGTGCTCGATCGCCTCCGTCGCGTACTCTGCGTCCTCGTGCATCGTCAGGATGATCACCTTGGCCGGGTTCCCCTCGGCCCGCAGCGCGTCGAGCGCCTCGATGCCCGTGAGTCCGGGCATCGAGTAGTCGGTGATGATCACGTCGGGGCCCTGGTCACGCGCGAGCGCGACGAGGTCCGGCCCGCTCGACGCGGTTCCGACGACGTCGAAGTCGGCCTGCAGGAGCCTCTCGAGTCCCTCGAGAAAGATCTGATGGTCGTCGGCGAGAACGAGGCGTTTGCGGACCAAGGCGTCGATCGGCTCGGGGGAAGGCGGTGCGGGGGGATCCGCCGACGGAGGCTCGCGCTTGCAGCGGGGGCTTCCGTCTTGGTACTCGCGGCGGCGCGCGCCGACGCGGGTCCGCAGTCTAGCGCCGATCCGCGAACTTCGGCCCCTGTGTTGCCGGAGGACGGTGGGAGGGCGGAAGCGGTCTTCGCGGACTTCGATCTCCGCGTCCTCGACCGCCTCGACGGGCTGCCCTCGCCGACGGTCCGCGCGATCGAGATCGGCGCAGACGGATCGCTCTGGCTCGGGACGTTCGGCGGGCTCTGCCGCTACGACGGGCGGGAGTTCCGGCTCTTCTCCTCGTTCGAGGCCGACGGCCTCGAGAGCGATCGGATCGCGGCGCTCCACCTCGACGGGACCGGAGCGCTCTGGATCGGGACGTCGATGGGGCCCGTCTCGCGCTACCGGGACGGTCGCTTCGAGGTCTTTGCGCCGGTCGAGGCGCTCGCGTCCGTCGGAACCATCCTCGAGGACTCGACCGGGACGATCTGGCTCTGCGGCGACCGCATCGGCCGCGTCCGAGGCGACGAGCTCACGATCTTCGAGCTCGGCGGCGCGCCGCTGCAGGCCCACTGCAACGGAGCGCTCGAGGTCGGTGTGGGCGACATCCTCTTCGCGACCGACGGCGGAGTCTTCCTCGGGAGCGGCGACGCCGACGCGTGGACGGAGTTCGAGCTGGTCCACGCGACGACCGATCCCACGACCCCGCTGGCCGGCCTCTTCCGCGACGGTCGCGGCGGCGTCTGGAGCACGGCGTTCGGCGCCGACTCCACGCGCGTCTTCGGTGGCGAGCCGGTCTCCATCGGGCCGCCGCTGGGGCGAATCCACGGCCAGCGCGAGCTCTCGCCGCACAGGAACCTGATCTCGACCGACAGCGGGCTCTTCGTCGTGACCGACGCGCAGGACGGCCTCGTCGACCTCGCGTCCGTCGAACTCGCCGACCTTCCGCGCGCGATCGTCGCCACCGACGACGGGACGATCTGGATCGGTGACGAGGCCCGCGGGCTCCTGCGCCTGCGTCCCCGCGGGTTCGACTTCGCGCGACTGCTGGAGGACGGCGGCGTCGGCGCGACCCTCGACGTCGGCGGAGGCGGACGCGACGCGCTGCTCGTCTCCCAGCGCGACGGGAGGGTCGTACTGATCGATCCGAGCGAGCCCAGCCTGAACGTGCGCGTCGTGACGGCGAGCGGAGCGACAGGCTTCACGATCTTTGGCGGGGCGGTCGACGGCGAGGGACGCCACTGGATCGCGACCGCCGTCGGCGTCGGGCCGCTCGTCGACGATCGCATCGAGATTCCGCGGCCTCTCGCCGTCCCCGCGGGCGGGATCGCGCGTGCCTCCGACGGGACGCTCTGGGCTTCGATCGACCGCGTCTTCCGCGAGATCGTGACCGCGGACGGCACGTTCGGGCGTGCGATGCCGACAGCGCCGGTCAACCCGGTCGGCGCCACCGAATGGCCGGGCGGCTTCGCAACCGCGCTGGCCGACGTCGTCGTCGCCTTCGACGTCGAGACGCTGCGCGCCAATGAGATCGTGCGCATCGACGGCGCGGAGATCCGCGGACTCTTCAGCGCTGCCGACGGCACGCTCTGGATCACGACCTACGGTGACGGGCTCTTCCGCTACCGGGACGGTGATCTCGCGCGGTGGACGACGCGCGAGGGACTTCCCGACGTCTTCCTCGGCTGGATCGGTCGCGCTGTCGGCGCTCCCGACAAGCTCTGGATCAACGGCAACCGCGGCGCGATCTGCGCCAGCGTCGATTCGCTCGAGCGAGTCGCCGCGGGCCTCGACGAGATCGTCGACTGTCGACTGGTGCCGATGTCGGAGGGCAACGGCGTCACCGGCGCAGCGCTCGCCGACGGGCGGATCGCGCTTCCGACGGTCGGTGGACTCAGCCTCGTCGATCCCGCGCGACTCTCGCCCGTCACGCCGCGTCCCCGGCTCGTCGTCGACGAGGTGCGCGTCGAAGGCGAGCGACGCCGTACCGATGAGCGCATCGCGGGCGTGGTCGACGTCGAGGTCGAGTTCCGCGGCATCCTCTTTCCCGACGCGCGCGCGCTTCGGTACGAGTACCGGCTGGAGGGCCACGACGCCGACTGGATCGACGCCAAGCGCCAGCGCGTCGCGCGCTACACGAACCTGCCTCCCGGCGCGTACTCCTTCCGGCTCAGGGCGCGCGCCCCCGACGGTCGGTGGACGGAGGCGGAGCGCCCCGTTCCGCTCGCGATCCACCCGCGCTGGCACCAGCGGGGCGGCGTCCGTGCGCTCGGCGTGATTGGCCTTCTCGGGCTCGTCGCGCTCGCCTGGCTCGCGCGCACGCGCTCGATCCTGCGTCGCAGCCGGGAGCTGGAGCAGGAGGTCGATCGAAGGCGACGCGTCGAGACCGAGCTACGCGCGAGTCGCGCCGATCACCTGAGCGTGCTGGAGGCCGCGCACGGAGGGATCGTCACCGTCGACGCGTCGGGGATCGTCACGTACGCCAACCCGGCGTGCTCGGACCTCTACGGACTCTCCCACGACGAGATCGTCGAATCGCACGTTTCGATCCTCGGCGTCGAGGCCCTGGAGCGCGCCGTCGAAGAGGTCCTGCGCCTCGACCCGAGCGAGATCGTCGGACGCTGGGAGACCGCCGAGTCCCGCGTCGAACGCGCGGACGGAAAGTCGTTCGACGCCGAGTTCTCGGTCGCCCGGCAGTCGACGTCGAGCGAGCCGACCGCGGTCTGCGTCGTGCGCGACGTCAGCGAGCGCAAGCGCATGACCGACGAGCTGCGTCGCAGCGAGGAGCGCTACCGGACTCTCTTCCACACCGCGCCGGCGGCGATCGTCGTGTGGCGTGAGGACCTCTCGATCGTCGACTGGAACGAGCAGGCCGAGGCGCTCTTCGGATGGAGGCGCACCGAGGCGGTGGGGGAGCCCTTCGAGGGCCTGTTCGGCCTGGAGTCGGCGAAGCACCCGATCCTGGCCGCGGCGATGGAGGCGCTCCGGCGGACGACCGAGCAGTCGGTCGTGTACGACACCCGGCTTCGAAGCGGCGCCGAACGCGTGTGCAGCTGGCGCTTCACGCCGCTCGTCAACCCCGACGGATCGCTGCGCGCGGTGATCTCGATGGCGACGGACCTCACCGAGGAGCATCGCGTCGAGCGCGACCTCGACCGACTGAGGAAGCGCCTCGCGCGGGCCGAGGAGACCGAGCGCAGCCGCATCGCACGCGAGCTGCACGACGACCTCTCGCAGCGCCTCGCCGCGCTCGCACTCGACATGCAGGTCGCGGTCGACGCGCTCGATCGAATGAACGGCGGCGATCCGCGCGCGACCTTCTCATCGATCCAGGACGGCCTCCAGACGCTCTCGACCGACGTCCACGCCCTCTCGCGCCAGCTCCACCCCACGGTCCTCGACGACCTCGGCCTGTCTCGCGCGCTGCGCTCGGAGTGCGCGCGCCGCGACCGAGGCACGGGGCCGCGCATCCATTTCGTCGACGAGACGGGCGGCGTGGACGTCGAGCCCGAGATCGCGCTCGCGCTCTTCCGTATCGCCCAAGAGTCGATGCAGAACGCCCAGAAGCACGGCGGCGCGGGCGAGATCGTCGTGAAGCTCAGCGGCGACGCGCGCCACCCCGAGCTCGAGGTTCGAGACGACGGCGTCGGCTTCGACCCGCGCGCGGCCGAGGACGACGGCTCGGGCGGGCTCGGACTCGCCAGCATGCGCGAGCGTGCGCGTCTTGTCGGAGCGCGGTTCGAGATCCGCGCCGCCAACGGGAGAGGGACTCTCGTGACGGTGGCCGTCGAGCCGCAGGGTGGCAGGGCGACGGGCTCGTCCCGCAGTTGATCAGCCGGTGTTGCGCAGCCCGCGCGCGATCCCGCGCACCGTCTCGACGAGGACGCGCTCCAGCGCCTCGTCCGTGCGCCCGCCCTCGCGCCAGCGGCGCAGGCGGTCGACCTGGAGGAAGCTCATCGGGTCGACGTAGGGGTTGCGGAGACGGATCGAGCGCTGGAGCGTCGGATCGCGATCGAGCAGCTCGTCCTCCTCGCGGATCTCCAGCACGAGCCGCCGCGTGCGCTCGAACTCCTCGAGCAGCGTGGGGAAGTGCTTCGCTCCCACATCGCCGGCGAGCTCCGCGTAGCGCGCGGCGATGCCCATGTCCGCCTTGGCGAGCACCATCTCGACGTCGGCGAGGAAGGTGTCGAAGAACGGCCAGCCGCGCGCCATCTCGCGCAGCGTGTCGACGCCGGCCTCGTCCGCGACCGCGGCGAGGCCCGTGCCGACGCCGTACCAGCCGGGCAGGATCACGCGCGCCTGCGTCCACGCGAAGACCCACGGGATCGCTCGAAGGTCCTGGACGCCGCGCATCGCGCGACGCTTGGCCGGACGCGATCCGATCCGAAGGCGCTCGATGACGTCGATCGGCGTCATGCCCTGGAACAGCGCGGGGACGGCCGGGGCGTGGGGGACGCGCGCGGGTTCGCGCGCGCGGCCGGCGCCGCTCAGCGCGTCCATGGCCGCGATCCACTCTCCCGCGGGCTCGGGCGCGGTGTCGCCCGTCGCGGCGCGTTCGACGACGGCGCCGAGGACGAGCTCCAGCGTGCGGAGCGCGATGCCGCGCAGCCCGTACTTGTCGTGGATGACCTCGCCCTGCTCCGTCATGCGGGCGCGCCCGCCGACCGCGCCCGTGGGGGCGGCGAGGAACGCTGCACGCGGCTTCGATCCGCCGCGACTCGCCGAGCCGCCGCGGCCGTGGAAGAAGAGCAGCCGCATGTCCGCGCGGTCCGCGGCCTCGACCATCGCGCGCTGGCCCTTCTGCAGCGCCCAGCGTGACGCGGCGATCCCGCCGTCCTTGTTGCTGTCCGAGTAGCCGAGCATGACGATCTGCGGGCCGCCGCGCTGGCGGAGGTGCTCGGCGTACGTCGGCTCCTCGCCGAGCGTGGTGAGCACCGCGGGGCCGCGCTCGAGATCGTCGACCGTCTCGAACAGCGGAGCGACATCGAGCGGGACGCGGCCGTGCTCGGCGACGAGCCCGGCTCGCCGGGCGAGGTACAGCACCGCGAGGGCGTCGTCCGGCCCCTGGGCCATGCTGATGACGAACGTCCCGACGGCCGCGGTCCCGTGGCGAGCGCGCGCGTGGACGAGCGCCTCGAAGACCGCCAGCGTCGAGCCAGCTTCTTCGGACGGCGCGCTCGACGCGTCGAGCACCGGCTCGTCGTTCGCGAGGGCCTGAACGAGTCGCGCCGTTCGCTCGGAGCGGCTCGCCTCGAAGAAGCCGGCGTCGCCGAGGAGCTCGCCGACGACGCGCCGGTGGACCTCGGCGTCTTGGCGGCAGTCGAGCTGGGCGAGGTGGAACCCGAACGTCGCGACGCGCACGAGGAGTCTCTCGACGAGGTCGAGTCCGGCCTGAGAGCCGCGATTCGCCGCGAGGCTCTCGGCGATCGCGCGCAGGTCGGCGGCGAACTCGTCCGGTGAGCCGTAGCCGTGCTCGCTCTCGTCACTCGTCGCGCCGAGTCGAGCGTGGACGCCCTGGAGCGCGAGGCGGTACGGCATCTCGGCGTAGCGCTCGGGAACCGTGGCGTACGCGTCCGGGAAGCGCTCGCGCGAGCGGGCGACGAGGTCGCGCACCGCGTCGCTGACGCCGACCCGACTCTCCGACTGGGAGAGATGGCCGAACAGCTCGACGATGTCCGCGCGATAGCGCTCGACGACGACCTCCAGCTGGCGCGCGAGCGTCGCTCGGATCGTGTCGGCGCCAACGAACGGGTTGCCGTCCATGTCGCCGCCGACCCAGCTTCCGAAGCGCACGAGCGGCCGCTGGAGCGTCAGCGAGCGCCCGAACGCCTCGCGGAAGCCGCGCTCGACCTCGGCGTGCAGCGCGGGCACGACGCGGTAGACGACGTCGGTGAGGTAGAAGAGCACGTGCTCGACCTCCTCGCCGACGGTCGGCTTCGTGCGCAGCTGCTCCTCGGTCTGCCACGCCGACGCGATCTCGAGCTCGACGCGCTGCCGCGCGGTCGCATGTTCCTCCGGTGTCATCGTGCCCGCGTGGAAGCGCTCGACGAGCACGCGCGCGATTCGCTGCTCCTTTCGGAGGATCGTCCGCCGGGCGGCCTCGGTCGGATGGGCGGTCATCACCGGCTCGACGAGCAGCTCTTCGAGCGCGCGTTCGACCTCGTCGGCCGGCACGCTGCGCTCGGCGAGCGACTGGAGCACGTCCCTGACGCCGCCAGGCTGGGGGTCGCCCTCCATCAGCCGATCGACGCGCCGTCGGATCCGATGCACGCGCTCGGCCGTGTTGACGAGGCCGAAGTACGCCGAGAACGAGCGCACGACCTCGTGCGCGAGGTCGGGCTCGAGCGCCTCCAGGAGACGGACCAGGCGCTCCTCGGCCGCCGGCTCGCCGCGCCGCCGTCTGCGGGCGAGTCGGCGCGAGGTCTCGACGATCTCGAAGAGCCCCTCGGGCCCAAGCTCATCGAGCAGGCGCCCGAGGAGCTGACCGAGCCAGCCGACGTCGCGGCGCAGCGGCAGGTCCTTTGGCGCGAAGTGGATCCCGCTGTCCGCGGTCACTGCGAAGCTCCCTGCACGAGTGCGCTGCGATCGGCGCCGGCGCCGACGGTGTCGATGAGCTCCTGGGCGGCGGCGACCAGACGGTCGGGCGTGATGCGGGTCATGCAGCGGTGGTCGATCGGACAGACGCGCTGCCGGCACGGCCGGCAGTCGACGTCCTCGATCAGGACGCGCTGACGCGCGAGGTGGTGGCGCGTGTGTCCGTCCTCGGTCGGGCCGATCGGGACGACGACCGGGAGTCCGAGCGAGACGGCCATGCTGCGCGGTCCGGTGTCGTTCGACAGGACGAGCTTCGAGCGCTCCAGCAGCGCCGCGAGGTGCGCGAGGCGCAGGGTCGGGTCGATCAGCAGCGCGATGCCGGCCTTCGAGTGGCGGACGACCTCGCGGCCGAGGTCCTCCTCGCCCGGGCCGGGGGCGAGGATCGGGCGCCACCCGTAGATCTCGTGGATCCGGTCGCACGCCCTTCCGAACTGCTCGGGCGGCCACATCTTCGCCGAGCCGAACGCGGCCCCGGCGACGACCGTGACGAGGTCCTCGTCGGGGGCGAGCCCGACCTCCGCCAGACGCTCGTCGACGACGGCGCGGGCCTCGTCGGTGACCGGCGTCTCCATCCACGTGCCCGCGTCGGGGATCCCGAGCATGCGGGTGACGCGCAGGTAGCGCTCGATCATCGAGAACGCGAGCAGCTTCCCGCCGAGGTCCCGCGGACGCTCCAGAAAGTGCGTCATGAGGCCCTTGCGCAGCGCGCCGCGCCCGTAGCCGGCACGGACCGGGATCCGCGCGAGGAACGGGGCCGCCGCGACGCGCTCGGACTCGCCGAGGACGATCGCCCAGTCGAAGCGCTCGGCGGCGAGCTCTCGGCCGCGTCGCACGACGTCTTTCGTGCCACGACCGGGATCGATCAGGAAGCGATCGACCGCGTCGAGACCGACGACGAGGTCGGCCTGGTAGTCCTTGCCCTCGACGACGATCTCCGCGTTCGGGTGTGCACGGCGGACGGCCCGCAGCGCGGGGGTCGACATGACGACGTCGCCGACCCAGCTCGGAAGCCGGATCAGGATCTTCCTCGGCTCACGAAGGCCGGGCGGCACGGGGGGCGGCGACGACATGCTTCCGTGCGTCGCTCAGAGGAACGTGTCGCCCGACTCCGGCCCACGCTCGACGACGGGCTCGCCTGCGCCATGGACGAGGTCTTCGATCCACCAGTTCACGTCGTGGTAGAGGCAGGTGACGTTCTCGCACTCGTGGCTCGCGTCGAAGCGCTCGAGGAGCCCGGCGACCGACGCGCCTGCCGCTTCGGCGCGCTCTTCGCCGGCGTACGCGTTCGAATCGCCGATCCGCGCCTTGTCGACGCCGCGGTGCGCGGGGCAGTTGTAGACGCCGAGCGGCGACACGACCTGGCGCAGCGCCTGCATGTGGCACGTGCGCGGCTGGCGCGTGAGGTCGCGCCACGTGCCGTCCTCCAGCATGCGGAGGTTCGTGCTCTCCAGCACCTGGAAGTCGTCGTTCGCGAGCTCCTTCGCCCGGTCGACCTCGGAGCGGATCCGCGCGACGACCGCGCGCTCCTCGTCCTCGGCCTTCGACGGATCCATCACCTCGGCGCCGTCGGACTGGCGCTCGAGGATCGGCTTGAACCCGATGTAGTCGAACCGCGACGCCTTCGCGCGCTCGGCGGCCATGACGATCTCATCGATGTTCTCGCAGAGGTCGTTGTCGTCGCGCGACGCGCCCTGCCAGACGACGATGTAGCTGAAGCCGATGCGCGGGAGCGGGTTGAGTTCCTTGAGCTTCGGGACCCAGTCGCAGATCGCGTCGAGCGTGACCTTGGCCGACGTCGGCTTGTGCATCTCGCGGAAGAGCTCGTTCGAGCCCGAGTCGAGCGACATGCGGATCCAGTCGTCCTCCTCCAGGAACGGAATGGCCTCGGCGAGCCGGTCGCCGCGGCTGCCGTTCGTGACGACGGCGACCTGGAGGCCGAGCTCCTTCAGGAACGCGACGAAGTCGGTGAAGCCCGGGTAGAGCGTCGGCTCGCCGCCGCCGATCAGGATCACCGACTTGAGGCCGCGCTCGCGCATCAGCTCGATCGACGCGCGCAGGTCGGCCTCCGCGAGCCGGTGCTTCGTGTTGAGCACGTCCCAGTCGATGCAGTGCGTGCAGCGGTAGTTGCACGCGACCGTCAGGTCGAGGTTGATCGACACCGGAGCGATCGGCGGCATCGGCGGGGGAGGCTCGCCGTCACGCTCGGCCGCGAGCACGGCCCGCCTCCACGCCACGTAGGCGTCGAGCGTCGGCGCCACCGAGGGCTGCCGGAGCTTGGCCGAGAAGTCGTGGATCGCGTGCTTCGTCATCGCCCGGGACGAGATTGTAGGTGCTCGTCGCGGCCGAATTCAGCCCGGTAGCGCTCGACGACCGCGGCGAGGATGGCCGCGCGCCGCGACGCCCTCCTGTCCGGCTCGCGCGGCGCGCCGTCCGCGGCAGCGACGTCGGCCAAGAACGCGGCGAGTCGCGCCGTCAGCGGATCGGGGAGATCGACCAGGCGCGCGCCCCGCCGGAAGAACAGGGCGTAGTCGCGGCTCCGAACGCAGCGGTCGGCGCGCACGTCGTCGATCGCGAGCCAGGCCTCGCGCGGGTGCTCGCTCGACGCCGACCCGAGCTCGGCCTCGAGTCGGAAGGGGCCGTCCGCGCCCGCGAGGTCCGCGAAGACTGTGAGGACCTCGGGGTCTGGATGATCGAACCGGACGTCCGCCAGCGACTCCAGATCGGGCCGCAGCGCCTGGGCCACGCTGATCGGGTGGGGGAGCGCGTCGCCGATCATCTGCTCGCCGGACGACGCGGGCGAGAGCCCCATCGCGAGCCGGGTCGCTCCGGTGACCCGACGCCCGGCGATCTTTTCGAAGGCGGGCAGGACCCACGGCCACTGCGCGTTGATCGCGAGCACGAGTCCGGCCGCGGCGAAGCGATCCTCCAGGGACCGCGCGCGCTCGACCCAGTCGGTCTCCGGCTGCCAGAGGAACGGCTTCTCGCACAGGACGTGGCGTCCGCGGGCGAGCGCGCGCTCGACGTGCTCGGCGTGCGTTCCCGGCGGGCTGAGCACGCACACCGCGTCGAGCTCGAGCGCGTCGAACGCGTCCGGGTCGGCGAGCGCGCCGGGCTGCGCGCCGCTCGCGCGCTCGACCTCCTCGGCCGCGGCGCGCGCCGTCGCCGGCGACGTTCCGAGCACGGCCGCGATCGTCGCGCCATGTCGGGCCAGTCCGCGGGCGACGAACGGGCCGAGCCCCTGTCGCACGCGGCGCGCTCCGACGATGCCGATGCGCTGGGGGACGGGGCTCATCGCTTCGGCCCATCCTCGACGAAGCGGTCGAGGGACGGCAGGTAGCCGACGCGATCCGCGAGACGGAGGAGGGCGACCTCGGTCTTCATGTCGGGGATCCGCCCGTCGCGGCACATCGCGATCGCCTCGCCGAGGTCGACGATGTGGACGCGCGACCACTCCTCCATGACGCTGCCGTCGCCCGCTGCCTCGGTCCGGGCTTCGAGGTCGACTTCGACCGCGCAGAAGAAGAGCTTCTCGTCCGTCGTGCCCGGGCTCGCGAACGTCTCACCGCCGAGCACGTCGATCGCGTTCGGGGCGACCTCGACCCCGGCCTCCTCGTGCGCTTCGAGCGCGGCCCGGCGGCGGAGTCCAGGCTCGCCCTCCGGATCGCTCGTCTCGACGAGTCCCGCGACGACCTCGAGGATCGTCAGGTACTCGCGCGGGTCGGGGTGGACGAAGGTCTTGTCCTTCCGGAGGTAGATGGGGCCGCGGGGCGCCTCGCGCAGGAGCACGCGCACGCGACCGCTGTTCCATTCGTAGAGCACCGCCACGACCGCGTCGCTCCCGGGGCGCTCCAGGACGTCGCAGGGGTAGGGCGCCGATTTCGTTCCGTCCGCGTAAGCGTTGCGGAGAACGAGGCGACGCAGCGTGAGGAAGCCTTCATCGCATCGAGACGAGTTCGTCCGATCCTCAGCGATCTCCATGCCAATCAGCGGGGCGCGATCCATCGCCGCAAGCTCACCGCGGCGCCCCTGAGACGCAACGCCCTCTGTCGGAATCCGGGATCTTCTGGTCCCCTGGAGGGATCGGCGGACGCGCCCGAGCACTCCATCGAGAATTCACGCCCGCGTGGCGTGTCGCTCATCGGAATTCCATTCGCATTGAGCGCGAGGGCCGCGTATTCCGAAGACGTGGAGATGGTGGTCGCAGTTCGAAGAGTCGCCGGGTGTCGCGCAGCGCTGATCGCGCTCGCATCGCTCGTCACCGGAGCGTGTCAGGCTCCGTGCGGCCCGAGCCAGTTCGCGTACGGCGCCGGCGCGTCGTGTCGGACCGTCGAGACGGACGACCTCGCCTCGCTCGAGACGTCGCTCGATCCGCTGCGCGAAGCATTCGACCAGCACTGCGACGTTCCGCGGATGGTCGTGCTCATGCCGCACGTCGGCTGCGAGCGCGGCGCCGAGATCCTGCGGAGCGAAGTCCTCGACGCGCACGCGGACCGTGACCTTCGACTCTTCGTGATCTGGCAGGACCTCGTTCCGAACCCGGACGTCAACGCGGCGCGTCGCGCCAGCCGATCGCTCGACGATCCGCGGGTGATCACGTTCCACGACTGCTCGGGTCTCGCCGGTCGCGCCTTCGCATGCGGCAACTTGCCCGTCGCCCAAGCGCGCGAGGTGTTCCTCTTCTATCCCGCCGGGATGCGCTGGCCCTCGGTCGGGGCGCGCAGGACGGCGAGCGCCGTCGGCGGGACGCCGCGGACGGACAAGTGGATCCACCAGCTCGGCCGCGTCGCGCCCGAGCGGTTCTGCACCCCCGAAGAGCTGCCCGCCGCGATCCGCGCGACGATGGGCCGCCTTCTGCGGGACGTCGAAGCGACGCACACGGTCGGACTCTGATCGCCTAGCCCGATCCCGGAGCGGGAAAGGGCGGGGAGGACCGTCGGAGAGGGCGCGTCTGTAGACTAATCGCTCGCTCACGCCCGCCGCGTTCGGAGGGCGATGTCGGCGGGCCCAGCTCGCCCGTTCCAACGGTCCTTCGCGACCCCGAACCCGCCGCCGCCCGTCCGGGGACGGCTCACTTCGTTGACCGATTCACGCCCTTCGTTCCTCTCGTCGACCGACACGTTCGTCCACCGCCACATCGGCCCGGACGAGGCCGAGATCCGCGAGATGCTCTCCACGTGCGGCGCCGACTCGCTGGAGACGCTCGTCGCCGAGACGATCCCCGCCGGCATCCGCCTGCAGCGCGACCTCGACATCGGCTTCGAGGACGGGCTGGGCGAGCACGAGACGCTTGCCGAGCTGCGCTCCATCGCTGCGAAGAACCGACCGATGCGATCGCTGATCGGCTGCGGCTACGCGGGGACGATCACGCCGCCCGTGATCCAGCGGAACGTCCTCGAGAATCCCTCGTGGTACACGCAGTACACGCCGTACCAGGCGGAGATCAGTCAGGGCCGGCTCGAGGCTCTGCTGAACTTCCAGACGGCCGTGTCGGATCTCACCGGCCTGCCGCTCGCGGGCGCGTCGCTGCTCGACGAGGCGACGGCTGCGGCCGAGGCGATGGGAATGGCGTACACGGCCTGCCGTCAGCGCAAGCACGGCTTCTACGTCAGCGAGGACTGCCACCCGCAGACGATCGCCGTCGTGCAGACGCGCGCGGAGGCTCTGGGGATCCGCGTCGTCGTCGGCGACCTCGACTCCGTCGATCTCGACGATGCGTTCGGCGCGCTCGTTCAGTACCCGACGACGTACGGACGGGTCGAGGACTACGAGAGCCTCTTCGAGCGCGTCCACGCGGCGGGTGCGCTCGCCATCGTCGCCGCCGACCTCCTGAGCCTCGCTCTCCTGCGCGCGCCCGGCGAGTTCGGAGCCGACATCTGCGTCGGCAACAGCCAGCGCTTCGGCGTACCGCTGGGCTACGGCGGTCCGCACGCCGCGTTCCTCGCGACGCGCGAGGACCACAAGCGGATCCTCCCCGGTCGGCTCATCGGCGTCAGCCGCGATGCGAACGGCGACCCCGCCCTCCGGATGGCTCTGCAGACGCGCGAGCAGCACATCCGCCGCGACAAGGCGACGAGCAACATCTGCACCGCGCAGGTCCTGCTCGCCGTGATGGCCGGGATGTACGCTGTCTACCACGGGCCCGACGGAGTCCGCGCGATCGCGACGCGGGTCCACGGGATGACGGAGACGCTCCGGGACGGCCTGAAGGCCGCGGGACTCACGGTCGACGACGGGCCGGTCTTCGACACGCTGCGCGTTCACGTCGCAGACGCCGCGCGCGTCCACGAGGCTGCGCGGAGTCAGGGCTTCAACCTGCGCGAGATCGATGCGACGAGCGTCGGCCTCACGCTGGACGAGCGGACCACCGCCGACGAGGTCGCGCAGCTGCTCGCGATCTTCGGCGCGGGCGGGCGCTCGGTCACCGAGCACGCGAACGGGGCGGATCTCTCGCTCCCGGCGCCGCACGCGCGGACGTCGCCGTACCTCCAGCACGAGATCTTCAACACGCACCACGCCGAGCACGAGCTGCTGCGCTACATCCACAAGCTCTCGAGCCGCGACCTCTCGCTGACGACGTCGATGATCCCGCTCGGCTCGTGCACGATGAAGCTGAACGCGACGAGCGAGATGCTGCCCGTCACGTGGCCCGAGTTCGGCGACGTCCACCCGTTCGCCCCCGTCGACCAGAACGCGGGGTACGCCGAGATGCTGCGTCGCCTCTCGCGAGCGCTGGAGGAGATCACGGGCTTCGACGCGATCTCGCTGCAGCCGAACGCCGGCTCGCAGGGCGAGTACGCGGGGATGCTGACGATCCGCGCGTTCCACCGCGCCAACGGTGATGACCAGCGAAACGTCTGCCTGATCCCGACGTCGGCGCACGGGACGAACCCGGCGTCGGCCGTCATGGCGGGCATGCGCGTCGTGGCGATCAAGTGCGACGACGACGGGAACATCGACGTGGCCGACCTGCGGGCGAAGGCCGAGAAGCACGCCTCGGAGCTCGCGGCGATCATGGTGACCTACCCGTCGACGCACGGCGTCTTCGAGGAGGCGATCGCACAGATCTGCGAGATCGTTCACTCGAACGGCGGACGCGTGTACATGGACGGCGCGAACATGAACGCGCAGGTCGGCCTGTGCCGTCCGGCGGACTTCGGCGCGGACGTCTGCCACCTCAACCTGCACAAGACGTTCTGCATCCCGCACGGCGGCGGCGGCCCGGGCATGGGCCCGATCGGCGTCGTGGCGGACCTCGCGCCCTACCTCCCGAGCCACCCGATCGTGCCGATGGGTGGCGTGGAGGCGTTCGGAACGATCGCCGCTGCGCCGTGGGGGAGCCCCAGCATCCTCCCGATCTCATACGTCTACATTGCCCTGATGGGGCCGACGGGGCTGCGTCGCGCGACCGAGGTCGCGATCCTCAACGCGAACTACATGGCCAAGCGGCTCGAGAGCGACTACCCCGTCCTCTACCGCGGCGCGAACGGCCGCTCGGCGCACGAGTTCATCATCGACCTGCGTCCCTTCGAGAAGTCCGCCGGTGTGACGGCCGAGGACGTCGCCAAGCGCCTGATGGACTACAACTTCCACGCGCCGACGATGTCGTTCCCGGTCGCAGGAACGCTGATGATCGAGCCGACGGAGAGCGAGACGAAAGGAGAACTCGACCGCTTCTGCGACGCGATGATCTCGATCCGCAGCGAGATCAGAGCGATCGAGGAGGGCGCCGCCGACCGAGCGCAGAACGTGCTGAAGGGCGCGCCTCACACCGCCGCGATGGTCACCTCGGACACCTGGGACCGGCCCTACTCACGGGAGCAGGCCGCCTTCCCGATGCCGTACGTGCGCGAGCACAAATTCTGGCCCTCGGTGGCACGCGTCGACAACGGCTTCGGCGACCGCAACCTGATCTGCACCTGCCCCTCGGTCGAGGAGCTCGCGGAGGCCGGCCCGATCGAAGAGCGAATTCCGGCCAACGTGTAGCGAGGTGAGCGACCGCAACCCACCGGCTTGGAGCGTCCGCGGAGGGGGTGTGCGGCCCTAACCCGGTTTGGAGCGCGCGCTTTCTCCTCCAACGCCGTTGGCGCCGGAGGAGAAAG
>JBCCSK010000072.1:0-20071 GCA_039200205.1 Planctomycetota bacterium | reverse complement strand
GGCCCGGCCGCAGCCCCCTTCGAATCAGAGCCAGCCGACGGTCATCCCGACGAGCAGGGCGAGCCCGAGCGCCGTCATCACGACGGCGAGCGCGAGCGAAGGCCGCCACAGCCGCACCGGCTCGACCCGATCGAGGTCCGCAATCGTCACGCGGAACTCGATCATCCCCGCCACGAGTGCGATCGAGCCCATCCCGACGAGGAAGAGGCCGACGTGTCGGTGGGCTTCCGTCGTGAGGTCCGGCCACCTCTCGCTCTCGTGGAACGCCTGGAGCACTTTGTAGATGGTGAAGCCGAGGCCGTACATCGACAGCGACGTACGCAGCCACGCCATCATCGAGCGTTCGGCGGCGAGCACCGTGCGCGTGACCGCGAGCTCGGTCCGCTCGGCCGCGAGCTCGGTCGTCGTGTCTTCGGGGGAGATCGTCATGGCGCTGCGGCGCGCGGACCGTCCCCCTCGCCGGCGGCGAGATCGTGTCAGAACGCGTAGCTGAGCGCAGCGAATCCCTGCAACAACACGTCCTCGTCGACGATCGGACTGTCCTGGAGGTCGCTGTCGAGGAACTGGACGCCGAGGTCGAGGATCAGTCGCCAGTTGCGCGTGATCTCGATGAAGGCGCCCAGTCCGACCTCGAGGTTGAGGCTGCCACCGGGGCTGTACGCTGGCCGCCCGGGTCGCGCCGCGTTCGACGGAACGCCGAAGTCGTAGTCCGCGAGGTCCGAGTCGAGCCAGCGGAAGCCGATGCGCGGCGACAGGCGAGCCACGTCGATCTGGAACGGGCGCGCGAGCAGGACCCTCGCCTCTCCCCCGCGAATGCGATCGAGCGCGTCGTGCTCGTACCCGATCTGGAGCTCGAAGTTCCGCGGGATGTCGTAGCGCAGCGAGAGCCCCGCCATCAGCGTGTCGTCCCGGTCGCCGAGTCCCTGGAGCGCGTCGCTCTCGTCCTCTTCGTACGCGCCGATCCGATAGCGCGCCGTCGCGCCCAGCCGCAGGCGATCGGTTCCGAAGAGCCGGACCTGGACGTTGGGCCCGAGGATCTGAAAGCGATCCCCGATGTACGTGATCGCCGGGATCGGCTGGAAGACGCCGCCGTCGTAGTCGACGTACGGACTGCTCTGCCAGATCCCTCCGACGCCGACGGTGAAGAGCCCGCGTTCGCCGAGCGGCCGCTCCAGCGTCAGCTCGAAGCTCTCGCCCTTCGCCCCCATCGTGAAGCGCGCCTTGTCGAACGACGGCGGGCCGAGCGGACGGTAGCCGTTCGAGAACGCAATGGGCTCGATCGGGATCCCGATGAAGTTGCGGTCGAGCGCCCCGTCGCCGTTCTCGTCATGGTGCGCGAGGAGCGCGTAGTCACCGGGCGGAACGTCACTCAGGACATACACATCCCTCCCGTCCGCCGGAGCCGTGAGCGACTTCACGGCGGCGCGAAGCGTGTCGAAACCGTCGGACGATTCGAACAGGATCAGGCGAACGTCCCCGCCGCGCGGCGGCTAGGTGAAGCGGACCTCGAGATTCCCGCGGCCGGGCTCACCCCATCCGGTGCCCCACGCCGTGCGCGCGCCGCCCTCGGTCGACGAGTCGACGGCCGCACACGCAGCGAGGCCGCACGCGGCTCCGAGGACACCGACGCAACGTCGCCGAAACAACCGGCCGATGGGACGGACCCACCGGCATCTCGAAACTGCTGATCCAAGCACGCTCACGCTTCGAACGATGCGCGCTCTGGAGGCGCTCGGCTCTGTATCTCGGCCGAGCGTCCGCTTTCCTGGACGGCCGCCTCGGGATTCGGCGGCGGGTCTCCTTCAAAAGAAGATGATCAAGAGCGCCGTCGTGAAGTTCGACGTGGCCGCGCCGCCCGCTGAGTCGCGGTACCAGGCCTGGAACTGCCAGCTCTCGCCCGAGACGGCGGAGACGAATCCGTTCGGCTGCGGGAGCTGCGAGGGATCGACCTCCAGCCGTCGGTTGCCGGTCGAGTTCGCGGGGCCGGCCTGGCCCGGCCCGAGGAATCGCCCGATCGGACTCCCCAGGCAAAGGGTGCCGAGGCTGCCCCCGGGGCCGGGCGTGAATGCGGACGTACGACTGGCGAGGAAGAGCGTCGTCGTTCCCGGCGGGAGGTCGTAGGCGACGAGCTCGAGGCCCCCCAGCGCGATGGATCGAGAGCCCGTCGCGAAGAGGCGTCCGTCCCGTCCCGCGGCGTTGGCGACGGCTGGCTCGCAGTACTCGACGCCGGGTCCAGTGAGCCTCGTGTTGTCGAAGGTCGCGATCGAGTCTCCGACGCGCGAGGCCGTCAGCAGGTCGCGATCTCCATCACCGTCGAGATCCCAGGTCTCGAGGGCGGTCAGAGCGGGCACCTCGGCAACGACCTCGCTGAAGCTCACTGAGTCCCGAAGGAACTCGATCCGCTGGCCTCCCTCGATACGCCGCGATGCGACGGCGAGGTCGCGATCCTCGACGATGGCGAGGTACTGCCCCTGACCCTGAAGCTGGCGGAGCACGCTCGGCGCCCTGAATCCATTCGCCTGGCTCCAGAGGCTCGTCAGCACTTGGTCCCCGTCCAACCACACGAGCCGCTGAGGCCTCGTCGTTGCAAGGCCGAGTCCAGGCGTCTCGGCAACGACCCCCTGGTCGACGAACACGCCGGTACCGTCTCCGAGGAACCAGCGAACTGCCGTCGTCACGCCGCTCGTCACCGTGGCGGCGAAGTCGGGCTCCTGGTCACCGCCAAGTTGCCCGAAAGCGATCTCGGTGAATCGCCCGACGCCAGATGCCAGCGTCCGCGGCGGCGCGAAGGTGCCGCCGCCGAGCTGGTCGAAGACGACGAGACTCACGTTCGCGCTGTCGTCGGTCACGACGTCGAGGTCTCCGTCACCGTCGACATCGAGGAGGTCGAACACGCCCCCGCTCGACGGCGGCAGGTCGCCGATGACCAGAGGTCCGACGAGGTCTCCCGACCCGTCGTTCTCGAGAGCCAGGATCCTCCCGGTCGAGTCCCGTGCCGCGACGTCTTCGTCCCCGTCGCCGTCGAGATCGCCGACCGCGAGCGCCGACGCGGTCGACCCGACGGCGGCCGAGATGGGCTCGATGGCCGAGTAGACGCCGGGCGCGAGCTGTAGCGACCGCACGATCCCGATCGGGTCGACGATCGACGCGCCGACGACATCGCGGTCGCCGTCTCCGTCGAGATCGACCGCTGCGACGGCGACGGGCTCATCGAGCCAGCGCGTGATCGGCCGCGCGGTCGCCTCGAAGGCCGCGCCTGCGCCCACGGGGGGCACGCTCCTCGCCCACGCGACGTTCCCGTCACGACTCGCCATGACCAGGTCGGGAAGGGAGTCGCCGTCGATGTCCGCGAACTCCTGTCGCTCGATCCCGTCGAGATCCGCGCTCGTGAGCTCGTCCCGCAGGACGAACTGGAGGCCACTGGCGTTCTCGAGCCACACGGGAGCCGCCGCGTCCTCGCGTCCAGCAGCGATGTCCAGATCGCCGTCGAGGTCGAGGTCGAGGACGGAGATCTCCGGCGCTTCGAACGAGCCGACGTCGAGCTCGATGCGAGGGCCGTAGGCGCCGGCGCCGAGGTTCTCGTATACGACGACGGACCGCGCCCCGTCGACTGCGCCAACGAGCTCGAGATCGCCGTCACCGTCGAGGTCCGCAGCAGCGATCTGCGCCGGCTCCGCAGAGGTGAACTCGTCGACCTGGACGAAGGTCCAGGGCTGCGTTCCGTCGTCGCGGAACCAGCCGAGATGCCGGAAGGGGCCGGCCGAGGCGAGGTCGGGCGTCCCGTCGCCATCGAGGTCGGCGACAACGGCGTGGGCCGGTGCGTCGCCGGTGCCGAGCGGGCGCTGGTCGCTGAAGAAGGCGCCTCCGGGGAGATTCTCGAACAGGAAGAGCGCGAAGGCGTTGTCGGACTCGTCTTCACGGCCGGGAACGATCACGTCCAGGTCACCGTCGTCGTCGATGTCCGCGATCTCGACCCGTCGCCCAACGCGGCCAAAGGTCTCGAGTTCTACGGGCGGCCCGAAGACGCCGTCTCCGAGGTTCTCGATGCGATGAACGAGGAAGCCAGAGTCCGACACGACGACGAGGTCGTCGTCTCCATCGGTGTCGATATCACCGGCCGTGACCGACCTGATCCCGTCGAGGCCCTCCGCGAGCGTGCCGCGTCGTTCGATCGTCCCGCCCGCGTTCTCGAACCAGTAGACGGCGCCCGCGCGACTCGCAGCGACGACGACGTCCCGGTCACCGTCCCCTTCGACGTCGAGCACGGCGACGGCACGCGGGCTCGGCGCGGACCAGGTGACGAATCGTTCGGGCCCGAACGTTCCCGACTGGGGAGGAACGAACGGGACGAGAGTCACGAGAAGCGGGGCGAGCATGGCGAGCAAGAGGACAAGTGGAGGGGAAGGTCCGCTCCGCAGCGACCGGACCGGAGAGCGAGCTGTGGCGTGTCGCCGGGTGCAAGGGCCGTACCTCGCTCGCGATGATGGAGACGGTTCGACGCGGAGCCGGCTCGCGCGACTCCGCACGTCGAGCGTGCACGAGCGCACACCCGCACCGGTCATGAGGGCGGCGAGAACGGTGATCCGCCGCGGTTGATGGGCGCAGCGCCGCGTCGCTCCTTGCGCCGGTCCCCAAGATCGCGGACAACGGCAGCGTCATGCTGGTGCTCTCGATCGCGACCGCTCTCGCCGCCCAGGGACTCCCCGAGCGACCGTCCGTTTGGCGCGAGGTCACCCCGATCATCGACGTCGGCGGCCCGCTCGAGTCGGACCACGACCCGCGCTTCCAAGGCCCGCACCTCCCGCCCTTCCGCACGACGCAGGACGGACGGCTCGCGATCACCGTCGAGGGCGTGCCGCGCCTCACCCTCCTGACTCCGGAGAAGCTCGCACGGCGCGGTGACGGTGCGCCGCTCATGCTCCAGCCGGCCGGAGAGGACGCGATGCGCTGGAGCGGCTGGGCGTTCGTCGAGGGCGACGCGGCTTCCCAGGCCGACGCGCTCACCGGCGGCACGGGCCGAGAGATCGTGCACAGCTGCCTCTGGGACGACGAACTCCCCCGCCGCGGGTCGGACGGCCGCGACATCTATCGAGTCAAGGTCCTCGTGACGACGCGCGGCGGCGGCGGGAGCGTGCAGCTCTTCATGACGCCGGTTGTTGTCGAAGTCGAGAACCCGAAGACGTCCGTCGCGCGCATCGCCGAGGCCTACGTCGATGGACCGACGATCGTCGGACCGGACTTCGCGAACAACGGGGCCGCCACGTTCCACAGCACGGGCGCGTTCGAGCCGACGATCTGCGGCGACGGGCGCCTGCTCGTGTTCCGCGTGCGCTCCTCGGACGTGCCGACGCCGAACGGCCCCGCGTCGATCGACGTCGTCTACAGCTACTACGAGGATCCGACCGGGACGCTCGGGACGGCGAACCCCGCCGGCTGGACCGAGGTCCTCCCGATCGCGCACGCCTACCACGATCCGCGCGTCAATCGCCCGGTCGACCAGGGCGGCTTCGGCTTCGCGCGCTATCCGCTGCGCGACACCGCCGGGACGGTCGTTCCCGAGTGGGAGGACGCAGGCGTGGCGTATCCGTGGATGGACCGCGAGGCGGCGAACCTCTTCTTCACGACGATCGCGGACTCGCTGCACGTCCAGGACCCGAATCCCCTCTACCCGAGCCGCGACCCGCGGAGCGCCGCCGAGTGGCAGACGACGCGCTACGAGGCCGTCGGCGTGCCGGGCGATCTGCGCGCTCGCTGGGGTGCCGAGTCCCAGGAGAACTTCCAGGGCGTCGCGTTCGCCGGTCTATGGACCCGCGGCAAGACGGTCCTGCTCGATGGACTCCTGAACGACATGGACTACGCCATCGGCAGCTCGAAGGCGGGCAGCTACGGCGGGACGCCGTACAACGTCGGGCCGCAGCAGAGGCTCGTCCGGCTCTTCGAGGGCTCCGCGACACCCTCGCTCGATCCTGCGAGCGGCTGGGTGCGCCTCGGGTACGGCCGCGCCACCCGCTCGGACGGGCTCCCCGCGGGCGACAACGGGAACACGTCCGTCATCGACTCGCTGGAGAGCAAGCTCCTGCTGTCGAACCGTGCGCGGCCACTCGTGCTGCGCGACGTCGTCTGGCACGTGCAAAACGGAAAGCACGCCGACGAGGTCGCGTTCGACGACTACGTCGATCCCGGCGCTCTGATCGTCGCGGACATGACGGGACACCTGTCGCTCCCCGACCTCACCGGAACGAGCTACAACGAGGTCGAGCACCACTCCGGGTGGAACGCGGTCACGCGCGCGTTCGACCTCCCCGTGCGTCTGCAGAACGCGGCCACGAACGTCAACGGCTGGGACCTGCCGGCGTTCGGCGAACTCGTCGACGGGACCTCGGGCCGCGCTCGGCTGGAGCCCGCCGCGCTCGGCGGAGTGTACGGACGGGGCCTCTGGCTCGAGGACGGCGCGGCGCTTGCGTTCGACGCGCCGAACGACGTGACGGGCGCGTCGCCCGACGCGTTCTACGCGGGCGTGTTCGTCGACTGCCGCTTCGACGACGACGGCGCGCGTCGGCGGCTCATGGGCTTTCCCGACGGCACGGCGCTCGACCTCGCGGGCCGCAGCGGCGTGCTCTTCGTCGACGGCGAGCGGATCGTGCACCGCGTCGCTCTGCCGGACGACGTGACGTACGTCCGGTCTGGCGGGGGAAGGCCCCAGACTCACTCCTACCTGGGACGCGGGGCCTGGACGCACCTCGGACTCGAGATCGAGGACTCGGGTCGGCGGGTGACGCTGCTCGTCGACGGGTTCCCGTTCGACCGCTGGCAGGACCCCGAGCGCCGTCTCTTCCAGCCTCTCGCCTCGGCCGGCAGCGTGACCCTCGGCGGACCCGCCACTGGAACGAGCGCGACGTTCCGCGGCTGGCTCGACGAGCTGCGCCTGTTCGCGCACGACGCCGACGCAGAGACGGCGGCCAACTACGCGCGCGGGACCCTGATCGGCTTCGACCGGGACGCGGCATCGAACGCGTGGGAGCAGCGCGTGGCCGCCGGCTTCCCGGACTGGGCGCACGAGGAGATCAGCGAGGCGCTGCGCGGGCGCGGCGAGGAGACGTACGAGCGCTACGCGTCGTTCGTCGATCCGACGCGCGACCTCGGCGTGCATCGCGAGTCGCTGCCGGAGAACACGGTGCACCTGCGCAACGCGATGCACTTCCCCGAGGGACCGCTCTACTTCGACCGGCCGCGACCCGACTCGACAACGAACCGCTTCTGCCTGTCGTGCCACGCCGCCGACGCAGACGGCGGACTGACGATCGACGCGCTGGCCTACCGGCCCGGCCTCACGGCCCTCCGCGATCCGCGCCGTCAGCCTTCGCAGCCGCCTGCCCTGGTGGGCGGAGCGCTTCCGAACGGGTTCATCGACGCGGGGTCGACGCCGCGCCCGCGCCCGGGCGACCCGCGCGCGGCCGACGGCAAGCCCTTCCCCGTCGACCGGTGGCTGCTCCAGGAGTTCGGCGATCGCGCTGCGCGCGTCGAGTCGCTGACGATCGTCGCCGACGGCCGCGACGTCGGACCGCTCGAAGAGGGAGCGACGCTCGACCCGGCGGTGCTCGGGGCCGACGCAATCGACATCCGCGCCGACCTCGACGTCGGCCAGGGAGTCGCCGGACTCGTCCTGCGCGAGCGCGTCGGCGGACAGAGCGTCGTCCGCGCGGAGCGCGTGGCGCCCCATGGCCCGTACCGACTGTTCGGGGACGGCGGCGGCTCGTTCGCGCTGCTTCCCGGCTCGTACGAGTTCGAGGTCAAGCCCGCGAACGGCGCGTCGGTCGTGCGCTCGTTCGAGGTCGTTCCGGCCGGCCCGCGCCGCATCGCACGGATTCGCGAGGCATTCCAGGCCGGGTCGCCGCGCGACGACTGGTTCGTCCGCTGGAACGACGTCGGAGCCACCGACGATCCCGGTGAGTTCGTCGCGCTCGCGTGGGATCCCACGACGAACCGGTACGGCGGAACGAACTTCGGCGGCGCGCGGCTCGATGCCTTCGGCGGTCGTCCAGGTCGCGGGAGCACCCAGGTCCCTGCGGGTGAGGACGAGCGGATCGTGGCCGTCGGGTACCGCGCGCGGGCCCGAGGGCACTACCGGATCGGAGGCCTCGGACAGACGCAGGTGAGCGGCGGCGCGATCACGGTCCGCGTCCTCGTTCGCACAGCGCGGACCGGTACGACGACGGTGCTGTTCGAGCAGGACCTGCCCGCCGGGGGCACACCGACCGTGACGTCGCTCCCGGCACTCCTCGACGCCGGCGACGTCCTTTGGATCGTCGTCGCCCCGGGCGCGACCAGCGCGGGCGACGCGTTCACCTGGGACTTCGACGTCGAGTACGGCGAGGCGAGCTGGGCGCAGGCGTTCGATTGACCGCCCGCGCCTGACGCGCCGAGCCGAGGGACGATCGCGGCGACCTATTCGCTGCGGTCGTTCGAGCCGCGCATCGGTCCCTCCTCGCTCACGATCCAGCTCAGGCTCTCGTCCGCGAGAACGTCTCGCAGGTCGACCTCGTCCCCATCGAGCCGGGCGCGAGACCGGACGAGCAGGACGCCGTGGCTGTAGTCGACGTAGGTCGCGGAGTGGCCGAGGTAGAGCGGCTGGATCGGACGACCTTCCGGTCGGTGCCAGCCGTAGATGGCGACGCGGCCGGGCTGCTCGATCGACGAGGGGGTCACGACGACGTCCTTCTTGACGCCGGAGACGAGGAACCAGCCTCCCCGACCGCCGAGCTGCTTGCGAACCAGGTCGTCGTGGAGGACGAACGTCGGAGCCGCCTCGCGGTTCTCGACGAGCGGCTGAGGCTCCAGCTTGAGTCCGGCCGCGGCGTGGATGGCGTCCACCAGCTTCGGAGTCGGAAGGACGAAGCCGTGGCCCTCGGCGATCCGCGAGGCGGTCATCGGCGTGAGCGGCACGCGGACGAAGTCGTCGTTCGAGCCGATCGCGAGGTAGTCGGGCAGCACGACGAATTCGAGCACGTGCGACGTTCGGTTCGCCGATCGGCCCTCGAGCTCCACGCGAAATCCGCGGCGCAAGACGTCGGGGACGTTCCCATCTTCGATCTCGCTCTCGATCCGAAGCTCGCGATCCTCGAGCGAGAGCCCGGCCAGAGCTTCGAAGATGTCGCGACCGCCCTCCGCCGACGGGGAACGCTCCGGGAGCGTGTCCGACCACGGACTGCGCTCGACGAGCTGCTCCGCCGCTCGCCGCTCGCCGCCCGAGGAGCAGGACGCGACCACGGCCAGGAACGCACTGACGAGGACACGCACGCCGAGCGCCTCAGCTCTCGCGCTGCAGGAGCTCGAGCACGGTCGCCACGTGGCGCGCCGCACCCTCTTCGACCTCGCGCACCTCGATTCGCTCCTCGTCGGTATGGGCGAGGTCGATCGACCCCGGCCCGATGAGCAGCGGCGTCCCCCACCGCGTCAGGTGGGGCGCGTCGGTGCCGAATGCGACCGGCTCGCTCTCCTCGCCTTCGGGCACGTGGAAGCGAACGGGGCCGTACTGCTCGCGTCCTTCCAGGAGCTCGACGTGCTCGCCGAGCGCGGCCAGGACTCTCTCCCGCACGACCTCCGGCTCCTCGACGGCGCGCACGAGGATGTCCGCGCGCGCCTCGGGAGCGACGACGTTCGGAGCCAGCCCGCCGGAGATCCGACCGACGTTGATCGTCCCGGGGCCAAGATCGGGCGCCTCGCCCCAGGGCGACGCGACGAGCTTCGCGCAGCATCCGACGAGCTCGTGGACCGCCGAGGGCCCGAGCGGTCGCGAGCTGTGCCCGGCCACGCCGTGGGCGACGAGCTCGCCGAGGAACAGCCCCTTGTGACCGCTGACGAAGCGGTTCCCGGTCGGCTCACCGACGATCGTGTAGCGCGGCGCCCAGCCGTCGCGGAGCGCGGGGTCGTCGGCGAGGCGTTCGTCCGCGAACGAGGCGCCAGCGCTGTCGACCTCCTCGCCCACGGTGAAGAGGAAGCCGACCCGCCGCTCGCCCTCGGCGACGAGCCGGTCGGCGGCGAGGAGCATCGCGAGCGCCTGGCCCTTGGCGTCGCAGGCGCCGCGACCGTAGACGGTTCCACCGGCTATTCGCGGCGGAATGAACGGCGGCACGGTGTCGATGTGCGTGCAGAAGACGACCTCGGGCACGTCGGCGCGGGCGAGCACGTTGCGGCGCCCGGGCTCGACCTCCTGCATCTCGACTGCGTACCCGCGCGCGGTCAGCGCGCGCGCGAGGGCGTCTCCGTAGTCGGCCTCGCTCCCGGTGATCGAGTTGATGTCGATCCAGTCGGCGAGCGTCTTCGCGATGGCTCCGGAGTCCATTCGTCCCAGTCTATGGCTGAACGCGCAGCGGTCGACCCGGCGTCGGCAGAAGCACGGGTTCGAGGGACGAGCGCTCCGCCTCCGGACGAAGCTCCTTCACGACGGCGACCTCGTCGCAGCTGTGGAACTTCGGACACTTCAGGCAGTCGTTGAACACCTTGTGCGGCAGGCTGCCGTGGTCGACGACCTTGAACCCGAGGCGCTCGAAGAACTGCGTCACGTACGTGAAGGCGACGACTCGAGCGAGACCCAGGTCGACGGCTGCCTCGATCAGCGCCTCGGCGATCTTCGCCCCGACGCCGAGGCCCTGGAACTCCTTGGCGACGGCGATCGAGCGGATCTCGGCGATGTCGGTCCACACGACCGCGAGAGCGCCGCAGCCGGCGAACGTCCCGTCGACTTCAGCGACGAGGAAGTCCCGGATACGCTCGACGATCGACGCCGGAGAACGGGGCAGCATCACGCCCTCGGCCGCGAGGCCGTTGACGAGATCCATGATCGCCTCGACGTCCGCGATGCGCGCGGGCCGCAGGTCGATCGTCTGGTTCGCGCTCATTGCACGCCCTCCGCGTCGAGGCGTTCTCGCCAGCGCGCCACCTCGGATCGGACGCGGTGCACGGCGGTCCCGCCGACGACGTCGCGACGCGCGAGGAGGGCCTGCGTGCCGAGCGCCTCCGCGAGCGCGACGCCGTCGAGCTCGGGGATCGAGCGCGCGCGGGCCTCGGACGAGAGCTCGGCGAGCGGAACGCGCTCCTCCTCGGCGGCGCCCACCGCCGCGCCGACGCGATCGTGCGCGTCGCGGAACGGCACGCCGCGGGCGACGAGCAGGTCGGCGAGATCCGTCGCGTCGAGGTGTCCTGCGATGCAGGCGGCCTCGCCTCGCTCGCGATCGAACGTGACGTCGCCCGCGACGATCGCAGCGACGTCGAGGCACGTCCGCGTCGTGTCGAGCGCGTCGAACAGCGCTTCCTTGTCCTCCTGGAGGTCCTTGTCGTACGCGAGCGGCAGCCCCTTCGTCGTCGTGATGAGCGCGGTGAGCGCGCCGTGGACGCGACCGACCTTGCCCCGCAAGAGCTCGAGAGCGTCGGGGTTCCGCTTCTGCGGCATCAGGCTCGAGCCCGTCGAGACCGTGTCGCCGAAGGTGAGCACCCCCGCCTCCTGGCTCGCCAGGAAGATCCAGTCCTCCGCCATGCGCGAGAGGTGCAGCATCGTCGCGGTGCACGCGAAGACGACGTCGAGGACGTGATCGCGATCGCTGACCGCGTCGAGGCTGTTGTGGGTCGGGCCGCGGCGGAAGCCAAGCTCGGACGCGAGGGCGTCGCGATCGATCGGATACGCGGTACCCGCCAGAGCCGCGGAGCCGAGCGGACACGTGTCCATCCGCGACGCTGCGGCGCGCAGTCGATCGGAGTCGCGGCCGAGCATCTCGACGTACGCGAGGCACTGGTGCCCGAACGTCACGGGCTGGGCGCGCTGCAGGTGCGTGTACCCCGGAAGCGCGGCGTCCGCGTAGCGATCGGCGAGCTCGACGAGCGCCGTCTGTGCCCCGCGCAGCGAGCATTTCACCTCGCCGATCGCATCGCGCAGGTGCAGCTTGAGGTCGGTCGCGACCTGGTCGTTGCGCGAACGCCCGGTGTGGAGCTTCTTGCCGAGGTCACCGAGGCGCCGGACGAGCTCTTCTTCGACGAACGAGTGCACGTCCTCTGCCTGCGACGCGTCGAGCGACGCCGCGTCGCGCGTGAGGTCGGTCGCGATCGACTCGAGCGCCGCGACCAGATGATGCACCTCGTCCGTATCGAGCACGTCCGCACGCCCCAGCGCGCGCGCCCACGCGACGCTGCCCGTGAGGTCCTCGAAGACGAGCCGCTTGTCGAACG
Source organism: Planctomycetota bacterium (assembly GCA_039200205.1). Lineage (GTDB taxonomy): Bacteria > Planctomycetota > UBA1135 > UBA1135 > Saltatorellus. The sequence continues at coordinate 7,852 of JBCCSK010000072.1, read as the reverse complement.
GGAGGCTCCGATTGAGCCGTTCGAAGATCGGGTGCAGGGCGCCGTCGAAGCGTCCGCCCCAGAGCTGGGCACCCATCAGGTCCCCTCCCCGCGGGCTGCGGCTGCCGCGACGGCTCCGGGCAGGCCGAAGAGGCGTACGAAGCCCTCGCTGTACTGCGGCTCGTACCCCGCGCCCATCGTGAACGAAGCGAGGTCGTCCCGGTAGAGCGAGTGCGGGCTCGTCGTGCAGAGGGACGTCGCCCGACCCTTCGACAGCTCGACCGTGACCTCGCCCGAGCACTGGCGCATCGCGTTCGCGAAGAACGCATCGAGAGCCTCGCGCTTGGGGTGGAACCACAGGCCGTTGTAGACGAGACGCGCGTACTCGGGCGCGAGACGCTCGCACAGGTCGAGCGTGTCTCGCTCGACGCAGAGGCTCCGCAGGGTGCGCAGCGCTTCGAACAGGATCGTCCCGCCGGGCGTCTCGTAGAGCCCGCGCGACTTCATCCCCACGAGACGGTTCTCGACGATGTCGACGCGCCCGACGCCGTGCGCTGCACCGTGTTCGTTCAGCGCCTCGACGAGCGCGACCGGTTCGAGCGAGGTGCCGTTGACCGCCGTCGGAATCCCCGCGTCGAAGGTGAGCACGACGCGCTCAGGCCGGTCGGGAGCCTCCAGGGGATCGACCGTCCACGTCCACGCGTCGGCGGGCGGCGGCTGGGTCACGTCCTCGATCGCGCCGCCCTCGTGGCTGATGTGCCAGAGGTTTCGGTCGCGGCTGTAGATCTTCTCGCGCGTCGCGGTGATCGGAATCCCCGCGGCGTTCGCGTAGTCGATCGCGTCCTCGCGGCTCGTGATGTCCCACGTCCGCCACGGTGCGACGACCTCGAGCGTCGGGTCGAACGCCCGGTAGCCGACCTCGAAGCGGACCTGATCGTTGCCCTTGCCCGTGCAGCCGTGGGCCACGGCGCCGGCCCCGACCTCCTTCGCGTACTCGACCTGGGCGCGCGCGAGGATCGGACGCGCGAGGCTCGTTCCGAGCAGGTACCGCCCCTCGTAGACGGCGAGCGCGCGCAGCGCGGGCCAGATCGTCTCGGTCACGAACGCGTGACGCAGGTCGGCGACGCGACATGAAGCGGCGCCGGTCGCCGCCGCCTTCTCCTCGAGGCCTTCGAGTTCCTCAGCGCCCTGTCCGACGTCGCCGGCGAGGCAGTGCACGTCCCAGCCGCGCTCCTTCAGCCACGGGATGATGATCGACGTATCGAGTCCGCCGGAGTAGGCGAGCACGATCGACTTCGAGCCGCTCACGCCTCCACCTCCGCGCCCATGAGCATCGCGAGCACGGCCTTCTGTGCGTGCAGTCGGTTCTCCGCGATGTCGAAGACGATCGAACGCGGGCCGTCGATCACGCCGCGGGACACCTCCTGGCCGCGGTGCGCGGGCATGCAGTGCATGAAGACCGCGTGGTCGGTCAGCTCCATGATCGGCTCGTTCACGGCGTAGTCGGCGAAGATCGCCGCGCGCTCCTCCGTCTCGTCCTCCTGGCCCATGCTCGCCCACACGTCGGTGTAGATCGCCTCGGCGCCCGTGGCGGCGAGGTGCGGATCGTGCTCCAGCCGGTAGCTCCCGCCCGTCTCCTCGGCGGACGCGATCGCGGCGCGCTCGATCTCGGCGTCGGGCTCGTAGCCCTCGGGCGTGCAGACCGTCACGCGCATGCCGAGCTTGGCGCACGCCGTGATCAGCGAGTGGCACGTGTTGTTCCCGTCCCCGATGTACGTGATGCGGCGTCCGGCGACGTCGCCCCAGTGCTCGAAGAGAGTCATCGTGTCGGCGAGCGCCTGGCACGGATGGAGCAGATCGGAGAGGCCGTTGATGACGGGCACCTGCGCGGCCTGCGCGAGCTCGACGACCGTGCGGTGGCGGTACGTGCGCGCCACGATGCCGTGCGTCCAGCGCTCGAAGTTCTTGCCCATGTCGCGGACGGACTCGCGCGCTCCCATGCGCGCGCCGAGCGACATGTCCAGGAACGTCGCGCTGCCGCCGAGGTCCTGCATGCCGATCTCGAAGGTGAAGCGCGTGCGCAGCGACTCCTTCTCGAAGACCATGGCGAGACGCTTGCCGTGGAGGAGACCGCGGTACGCATCGACGTTCGCCTTGATCTCGCGCGCGGTGTCGAGGACGAGTCGGAGCCCGTCGGGATCGAGGTCGCCGAGGGAGACGAGGTCCTTGGTCGGGAAGGGGGCAACGGGTGCAGCGATCATCGGGATGCGACCTGGAGTTCGGTCAGGACGGTCGTGAGGCGTTCGAGGCCTTCGTCGAGCTCGTCGTTCGTCAACACGTAGGGAGGGAGGAAGCGGACGACGTCGCCGCCGGCCGTGCACGTGAGCACGCGCGCCTCGAAGAGGCGCTCGACGATCGTCGAGGCGAGGCCGGGCGCGACGACGCCCTGCATGAGGCCTCGGCCGCGTCGCTCGGTCAGCGCGTCGAAGCGCTCGACGAGCGCGTCGAGCCGCTGCTCGAGATAGGCGCCGATCTCGACGACGTGCTGCTGGAGGCCGCTCGCGAGCTCGTCGAGGACGGCGAGCGCGGCGCGGCACGCGTAGGGGCCGCCGCCGAACGTCGTTCCGTGGTCGCCGGGGACGAGCGTCTTGGCGAACGGACCGCGCGCGAGGGCGGCGCCGATGGGAAGGCCGGCGCCGAGCGGCTTCGCGAGCGTCACGACGTCGGGCGCGAGGCCGAAGTGGGCGCCGGCGAGGAACGTCCCCGTGCGACCGCCGCCGCTCTGGACCTCGTCGGCGATCAGGACGGTTCGCGTCGCCGTGCACAGCTCGCGCGCCGCCGCGACGAACGCGGGGTCGAGGGGACGGACGCCGCCCTCGCCCTGGATCGGTTCGAGGATGAGCGCCGCGGGTTCGTCGCGGAGCGCAGCCTCCAGCGCGTCGATGCCATGGGCCGGGATCCACTGCACGTCGAGCGCAGCGCCGAACGGCTCGCGGTACGCCGGGTTCGCCGTCGTCGAGAGGCTGCCGAACGTGCGGCCGTGGAACCCGTTCTCCAGCGCGACGAAGCGCTGGCGATGCGCGTCCCCGCGTTCGAAGTGGAACTTGCGCGCGAGCTTCAGCGCGGCCTCGTTCGCCTCGGAGCCCGAGTTGCAGAAGAACACCGCGTCCATGCAGGTGAGCTCGCAGAGGCGATCGCTGAGCTCTTCCCCCCACGGGTGCCGGTAGAGGTTCGAGACGTGTCCGAGCGCGTTCAACTGGCCCGCGATCGCCTGGACGAGTCGCGGGTGCGCGTGACCGAGGCTGTTCGCGCCGATCCCGCTGATCAGGTCGAGGTAGCGCTCGCCGGCATCGTCGAACAGCCACACGCCTTCCCCGCGCACGAACAGCGGCGCAGCGCGCCGGTACGTGTGCATGGTGCGATCCACGGAGGCCGTGCGCGTCATGCCTCGACCTCCTCGATCGCCGCGAAGACGCGCGTTCCCCGGGACGGATCGAGCGCGGCGCTGATCGCATCGCGCTCGGAGCCGCTGGCGATCCGAACGGTCGCCTCCGGCAGCGACTCTGCCGCCGCCAGGGCCGCCCCGACCTTCGGGATCATCCCGCCGACGATCGCCTCGCTCGCCTCGAGCGCGGTGAACGCGCTGCGGTCGATCGCAGGGACGCGCGCGTCTCCGTCGCGGACGTGCGGAACGTCGGAGAGGAACAGGACCGCGTCGGCGCGCCAGGCCGCGGCAAGCGGGGCGACTGCGGCGTCCGCGTTGACGTTCAGGAAGACGTCGCTGCCGTCGCCGGCCGGCGTCACGGTGGAGACGACGGGGACGTAGCCCGCTCCGCCCAGCGCGTCGAGGATGCTCGCGTCGACGCGCGAGACGACTCCGACATGGCCGAGCGCCGCATCCGCGACGTCGGCGTCGAAGAGGCCTCCGTCCGCTCCGGAGAGTCCGACGGCGGAGGCTCCGGCGCGCTGGAGCGCGGCCACGAGGATCGCGTTGACCTCGCCGGCGAGCACCTGGAGCACGGCGCGCGCCGTCGCGTCGTCGGTCACGCGCAGTCCGCGAATGCGAACCGGCTCCAGTCCGAGCGCATCGGTCAGGCGCGTCACCTGGGCTCCCCCACCGTGCACGACGACGACGGAGGACCCGCGCGCGCGAGTGTCGGCGACGCTCGCGGCAAAGCTCGCTCGGGTCTCGGGGTCGTCGAGGATCGCCCCGCCGACCTTGACGAGTATTCGCTGCGCCGCGCTCATGCGACGCCTCCCGCCAGGCGAGCGAGCTTCTCGAAGTCGGCGACGAGGGCCCGCGCGACGTCTGCGGTCGGCGTCACGACGAGGATCGTGTCGTCGCCCGCGATCGTGCCGACGACGTCGCCGCGCGACGCCTCGTCGAGGCGCACGGCGAGCGGCGACGCACCTCCGGGCGGGGTGCGCAGGACCGCGAGGTTCTGCGCCGCCGTCGCGGAGACGAGCCAGCGGCCCAGCGCTTCGACGAGCGGCGTGGCCGTGGCGGCCGGGACCCGGTAGCCGTCGGGTCCCTTGACCGCGCCGAGCTCCTTGAGGTCCCGTGAGAGCGTCGCCTGGGTCACGCGAACACCCCGCTCCGCGAGGGCCTCGACGAGGGCCTGCTGGCTGTCGCCGTGGCCCTGGGCGATCAGCTCGACCACGAGGGCCCGCCGGTCGGCGGGCGGGACGGTCGGGGGGGGCGGAGTCTCGGGCTGCATAATCACACGTGTCAACTGCATAAGAATGCACACCAGTCCCAGAGTCTGCAACCCGGATTCCGCCGGCATGGACCGCTATAACGGCAGCGTGAAAGCTCAGATCCCCCGCTCCATCGCCGCTGTCACGGCCCTCACGGTCGTTTCCTGCGCGTCCCCGCCCCCTCCCGCGACGACGACCGCCCTCACGGGAGGACCTCTGGTCGCGGCCGAGATCCCCGCCGGACGTGCGAAGTCGATGCAGCTCGAGCTCGAGGCCGCCCGCGCCGCCTGGGAGTACGAGCCCTCGGAGATGAGCGCCGTCTGGGTCGGTCGACGACTCGCCTACCTCGGCCGGTACGACGAGGCGATCGCGTGGTACCGCGGCGCACTGGAGACCTACCCGGACAGCTACCGGCTCCGCCGCCACCTCGGACACCGGCTGCTGACCACTCGCCAGATCGACGAAGCGATCGTGGAGCTGACGGCGGCCCGGGCCCTCGCCGCCGACCAGCCCAACCGCCTCGAGCCCGACGGCGCCCCCGGCCCGACCGGCGAGCCCCGAAGCACGACGCACGGGAACATCGACTACCACCTCGCCCTCGGCCTCTACCTACGCGGCGACTTCGATCGGGCGGCGGAGCTTTGGCTCGGGTGCATCGACCGCTGGGCCCGGAACGACGACGCGCGCGTCGCCGCGCTTCACTGGGCGCACACGAGCCTGGTTCGGAGCGGGCAGGACGCCGAAGCGCGGACGGCTCTCGAGCGCGTCTCGGACGCGCCGGACGTGATCGAGAACGACGCCTATGCGGAGCTCGTCCAGCTCTATCGGGGCGATATGCCGCTCCAGGTCGCGCTCGCGCGCTCCGACCGCAGCGCCGCCTTCGAGTACGGGCTCGCGCGTCACATGATCGCCAGCGAGCGCGCGGCGGAGGGCGAGGCGCTGCTGACCGCGCTCGCCCAGCGCTCGGCGTGGCCCGCGTTCGGAGTTCTCGCTGCCGAAGCGGACGTCGCGCGCGCCGCCGCCGGAGCGACCGAATAGTCGACCCATTCCCCCGCTCGGCTACGCCCATCGGCGTACAGACCGCATCGCCGAGCGACGTGAGAATCACGGGCAACGCCAACCAGGACAGCCCGACCCGATGGACGAGTCCTCCATCCAGCACCTGCCCGTCGTCGACGATGAGCACCTGATCGGCGTGCTCAGCCACCGCGACCTCGTCGGGTACACCGGCTGGGGCCTGCTTGGCCCGGACGAGGAGGACGATGAGCGGATCCGGTGGGTAGGCCAGGCGATGAAGAAGGACGTCGTCGCGGTCAGCCCGGACGACCAGGTGATCGCCGCCGCCGTCGAGGTCTCGGCGCAGGGCATCGGAATCGTGACGACGACCGACCTGCTCGAACACGCGCTCGGAGTCCTCGGAAGCTGAGGGCTGTACGATCGGGAGGATGCACGATCCCCTCCGCCCCACCTTCGAGCGCACCGTCCCGGGGATCGAGCCCGAGGCGCTGACGGAGCGGATTGCAGCCGCGCTCACCGCGTCGGACGGCGGCCTCCCGCACCGGCGCGCGGGTCACCACTTCCTCGTCTGGCTCCCGGAGGACCGGCGGCACATGTGGTCGCCGTGGCTCCACCTCGACGTGAACGAACCGGAGACTGCGTCGCCCGACGCTGAGCTCTTCGGCCGCTTCACGCCGGCGCCGAGCATGTGGACGGCTGTGATGTTCAGCTACCTCGCGCTCGGCGTGATCGCGATCGGCGGGGGGCTCTTCGGCTACTGCCAGTGGATCGTCGACGAGTCCCCGTGGGGCCTCTGGCTCGTCCCGGCGACGGCGCTCGTCGCACTCCTGATCCTGCTCTTCAGTCGCGCCGGCCAGTCGCTCGCGCGCGAGCAGATGGGAGAGCTGACGTCGGTCGTCGAGCGCGCGCTTCCCTAGCCCAGAATGTCGCCGAGCGCCTCGACCAGGCGCCCGACCTCCTCGGGCGCCGTGTAGTGCACGAGGCTCACGCGGACGACGCCGTCGCGCTCCAGGAAGCCGAGGTCGCGGATCAGTCGGTACGCGTAGAAGTGTCCGAAACGAGCGGCGATACGGCGCTCGTCGAGCTGCTCGGTGATCTCGCTCGATCGCTTCCCGTCGACCACGAACGAGACGGTCGGCACGCGAAGCGCCCTGTCCGCGGCAGCTCGCCCGACGATCGAGACGCGCGGGTGGCTGTCCAGGAACGCGAGCAGAGGACGCACGGTCTCTTCCTCATGCGCGGCAATTCGATCGTACGCGTCGTCGAGACTGCGTGCGCCGCCGTGGTGCTCGGCCAGCGACTCGAGGTAGTCGCACACGCGGGGGATCGAGGCGACGAGCTCGTAGACCGTGCCGCCGGGCTCGAGCTTGGTCGGGACGGCGTCCTCGGAGACGAAGAAGTGGTTCGGACTCTTCGCCGCGTGGAGCAGGTCGCGCCGCCCGTAGAGCGCGGCCACGTGCGGCCCATAGATCTTGTAGAGGCTCGCGAAGTAGTAATCGACGCCGAGGTCGCGGACGTCCACCCGGCGGTGCGGCGCGTACGCGACGGCGTCGACGCACGTCAGCGCGCCCGCCGCTCGCGCGCGCGCTGCGAGCGCTTTCACGTCGACGATCGACCCGACGATGTTCGAGCAGTGCGTGAACGCGACCAGCCGCGTCCGTTCGCCGAGCAGCGCGTCGAGGTCGTCGGCGTGCAGCTCGCAGGTGTCCCCGCGCACCTGCCACTCCCGCACGACGATCCCGGTCTCCTCGAGACGGCGCCACGCGCCAACGTTCGTCTCGTGGTCGACGTTCGTGACGATCACCTCGTCGCCCTCGGACCAGCCGGCCCGAAGGACGCGCGCGAGCCGATTGACGAGCGCCGTCGACGACGGACCGAGCACGATCTCGTCCGGTTCGCAGCGGAAGAGCGCCGCCGCGCTCGCCCGACCGGCGTCGACCGCCGCCGACGCGTCGCGAGAGAGCGGATAGCTCGCGCCGAGCTGCACGGGCCGCCGCTCCATGTGCTCGCAGACGGCATCGATCACGCCTCGACACGGCGCGCTGCCGCCGGCGTTGTCCATGAGCGCCCAGTCGGAATCGAGCGCGGGGAACTGACGGCGGACGAAGTCGAGGTCGAGCATCGGGGGTCGGAACAGGTGCGGCGAATTCGGGTCGTC
>JBCCSK010000071.1:0-20120 GCA_039200205.1 Planctomycetota bacterium | reverse complement strand
TTGGGTCGTTCGCCCCCCGCGGACGGTCCAAGCCATTGGGCTGCGGTCGTGCGCCCGTAGACTGACGGCGTGTTTGCGATCCTCCTCACCCTCGTCGCCGTCCAGGCCGCTCCCGACGATCAGAACCTCGCGCCGATCTCCGTCGAGGCGCACCGTGCCGTTGCTGGCGAGGGCCCCTGGCCGCTCACCGTCGCCGAATCCTCCGATTTCGTGCGCTCGTCGCGCTTCGACGAGGTCGAGGCGTTCCTCGCCGAGCTCGAGCGACTCCCGGCAGGCGATCGTCTCTACACCGAGGTCATCGGCAAGACCGCCGAGGGGCTCGACGTCGTCGCCGTCACCGTCACGGCTGCCCAAACGGAGCGCGGCGAGCCGATCCGCGGCAATGTCGCGAACGTCGTCGTCAACGCGAACATCCACGGCGGTGAGATCGAGGGCAAGGTCGCGACGCAGATCCTCCTGCGCGAGCTCGCGCTCGGCTACCACGCCGATCTCCTCGACGAGCTCGCGATCGCCTTCATCCCCGTCTTCAACGTCGACGGCAACGACCGGATCTCGCGCAGGAATCGCGTCAGCCAGAACGGTCCGGAGCGCGGCGTCGGCGAGCGCCCCAACGCGCTCGGCCTCGATCTCAACCGCGACTTCGTGAAGCTCGAATCGCCGGAGGTCCAGGCGCTGACGTGGCTCGTCGGGCGCCTCGACCCGATCGCGTTCTTCGACCTGCACACGACCAACGGCTCGGCGCACGGCTATGACCTGACGTACTCGCCGAGCCTCTCACCGAACGCGAACCCGCTGCTCGACGAGTATGCGCGAGCCACGCTCTTCCCCGGCGTGCGCGCCGAGCTCGCCGAGCGCGCCGGCATCAGCGTCTTCGACTACGGCAACTTCTCGTACCCGCCGCGGGAGCCGGGCTCGCGGGGCGAGCGCGGGGATCCGATCGCGTGGTCGACCTACGACTCGCGGCCGCGCTTCGGGACCAACCTCATGGGGCTCCGGGACTGCGTCTCGATCCTCAGCGAGGCCTACAGCTACCTGCCGTACGACAGGCGCGTCGCCGCGACCTACGCCTTCGTGCTCGAGTGCCTCCGCGGGATCGCCCGCGACCGGGCGGAGATCGAGCGGCGGATCGCTTCGTCACGCGCCGCGCGGATGGCCGACGGAGGAGCGCCAGCGTGGACGCTCGGCGTCGACTGCGAGCTCGCACCGGGCGACTCGGTCCCCGTACGGGTCGGCCGCATCGAGACGACCGTCGTCGACGTCGACCCCGACGCCGAGGGCGTCCAGGAGGGTCGAAGGCGATCTGCCGCGGGCCCGGTTCGCGACGTCTCGATGGAGGTGCGGTCGAGCTTCCGCGCGACTCGCGAGGTGCCGGTGGGGGCGGCGTTCGTCGTCTTCGACCCGACGCCCAAGGTCATCCGCGCACTGCAGATCCACCTCGGCGCGTGGCCGATCCGCAGCGACACTTCGATGACCGTCGAAGTGCGACGCTTCCTGATCGAAGAGGCGCGCCGGGCGGACCGGCCGTTCCAGGGGCATCGGGAGATGACCGTCACCGGGGCGTGGCGCACGGAGACCACCGAGGTGCCGACGGGCGCGCTCATCGTTCCGTGCACGCCGCTGACCGCGCACCTCCTGCACCCCGAGAGCGACGACTCCCTGACGACCTGGAACTACTTCGACGATCAGCTCACGGCCGGTGCGCCGCACCCGGTCGCGATCTCGGACGTGATCTTTCCATCCGACGAAGATGATCGCTGACGGGGACGCAGACCTGCATCGCGAAGATCCGTTCCGATTCTTCGAGAGAGGGGTACTCTCTCTGCGCCGCGCTCGTTTTCTTCGCTCGCTCACCGCACACAGGGGCCCTCGATGCGTCTCGTCCTCACGGAGTCGATCGCCGCGCCGATCGGCGTGGTGTACCAGGTCTACACGGATCTCCGTCGGGCTCCGGTGATCGTCAGCTCGATCCACTCGGTCGACATCGTCGGCTCGGGTCCGATCGGGAAGGGGACGCGATTCCGCGAGACGCGCTCGATCGGCGGCAAGGAGACGACGAGCGACATGGTGGTCACCGAATTCGACCCCAAGCGCTCGCTGACGATCGAGGGCGAGGTCGGGGGCCACGCGCTCCGCACCGCCTACGTCTTCACCTCGTCCGGCGGTCGGACCCAGGTCGAGATGACGCGCACGGCGACGCCGACCTCGCTCGGCGCGAGGCTCTCCTCGTTCCTCGAGAAGGGCGCGGTCAAGGCCCAGCTCGAGCGCGACCAGGCAGAGCTCGCCGCCGCATGCGTCGAGCAGGCGAAGAGGAAGGAGAAGGACGCGCGCTGAGGCGGTCCGGCGAGGTGGCACGCCCGGTTGGATTCGAACCAACGACCGTCCGCTTAGAAGGCGGGTGCTCTATCCAGCTGAGCTACGGGCGCAATGGTCGGGGTGACTGGACTCGAACCAGCGACTCGTAGCACCCAAAGCTACGCCTCTACCAACTGAGGTACACCCCGGCCCCCGCGAGCGGGTCGCCCGAAGCGTAGCCCAATCCGGGGCCCCGGTGGAGGCTCCGCTCCAGCGCGTCGTGACGGCCCGTACGAAGCTCGGAGCGCGCGATTCGCCCGCCCCGGCGGCAGCGGCTACGATGCCGGGCCGCGCCTCAGCGCCCCGCTCCATGTCCAATCCTGTCGCGCCCATGAAGGTCCTCGTCATCGGTTCCGGGGGGCGCGAGCACGCCCTGGCCTGGAAGATCGCTCGGTCGCCGCTCGTCACCGAGGTCATCTGCGCGCCCGGCAACGCCGGGATCGGCGAGGTCGCGCGCATCGCGGACGTCGCGGCGAGCGACCTGGAGGGGATCGAGCGGCTCGCGGCCGAGGAGCGGCCCGGTCTCGTCGTCATCGGGCCCGAGGATCCGCTCGCCGCGGGTCTCGCCGATCGACTGAGGAGCGCGGGCTTCGACGTGTTCGGCCCGGGCGCCGAGGGCGCCAAGCTCGAGGCCTCGAAGTCGTTCACGAAAGAGGTCCTCGAGCGCCACCGCATTCCCACGGCGACCGCGCGCAGCTTCGACCGGTCGGGCCAGGCGAAGGGCTACCTGGAGGGCTGCTCGACGTGGCCGCAGGTCGTCAAGGCCGACGGGCTCGCCGCGGGCAAGGGCGTGTACGTGTGCCAGGACCTCGCCGAGGCGAAGGCCGCGGTCGACGCGATCATGGAGGAGGGGCGCCACGGGGAGGCCGGCACCCGCATCCTCGTCGAGGAGTTCCTCGTCGGCGAAGAGGCCAGCGTCTTCGCGATCACCGACGGCGACGCGGTGCTCGTTCTCGAGCCCGTCCAGGACCACAAGCAGGTCGGCGACGGCGACGTCGGGCCGAACACCGGCGGCATGGGGGTCTACTCGCCCGTGCCGGAGCTAGGGAAGCGCATCTACAAGCAGATCGAGCAGCACGTCCTGCTGCCGTCGATCCACATGCTGCGGCGCGAGGGAATCCCGTTCCGCGGCGTGCTGTTCATCGGGCTCATGCTGACCGAGGGCGGTCCGCGCGTCGTCGAGTACAACGTTCGCTTCGGCGATCCCGAGTGCCAGGCCCTCGTCCGCCGCCTGCAGAGCGACATCGTCCCGATCCTCGTGGCGACCGCCCGCGGCGAACTGGAGTCGATCGAGACCCCGACGTGGGACCCGCGGACCTGCGTCGGCGTCGTCGCCGCCGCCGAGGGGTACCCCGAGAGCCCCCGCAAGGGCGACGAGATCTTCGGCCTGGAGGAGGCGCGCGAGGTCGACGACGTCGTCGTCTTCCACGCCGGGACCCGGCGCGTCCGCACCCTCGATGGGGAGGACAACGTGCTCACTTCCGGCGGCCGCGTGCTGACCGTCACCGCGATGGGGGCGAACGCCGAGGAGGCCCGCGAGCGCGCCTACCAGGCGTACGGCCTGATCCGCTACGACGGGAAGTTCTGCCGGAGCGACATCGGCAGGCGGCGCGAGGCGAGGAAGCAGGCCGCGACCGGCGCGTGAGCGAGGCGTTCGAGCCGCGCCTCGGCGTGGGGGTCTGCACGCTCGACGAGGAAGAGGCGCTGCCCCGGCTCTGCGCGCGCATCCTCGGGGCGGACGACCCCGCGGACCGCGCGGACGTGGCCGTCGTGGCCGACGGCGGCTCGACCGACCGCACGGTCGACATCGCGCGCGACCGAGGGGCGATCGTCCTCGCGACCGGCCGGGGACGCGGGCTCCAGCTCGCCGAGGCGGGCCAGCGACTGCTCGACGAGCGGGCCGACGTCCTGCTCTTCCTCCACGCCGACTGCGTCCCGCGGCTCGGGGCCCTCCGGGCCCTGCGCGAGGCGTTCGTGGACCCGAGCGTCGAGGCCGCAGCGATGCGCCAGCTCATCGAGGGCGAGGGGCGGGCCTACCGCTGGATCGAGGGCGCGGCCAACGCGCGGGCCCGTCGGGGGATGGTCTACGGCGACTCCGGACTCGCCGTCCGGGCGGAGATCTACCGGGCCGTCGGCGGCTTCCGCCGGGTGCCGCTCTTCGAGGATGTCGACCTCTCCAAGCGACTGCGGCGGCGGGGGACGCGGATCCCCGTGCTCGAGGACGCAGTCCTCGCGATCTCGTCCAGGCGCTGGGAAGACGAGGGGGTCTTGCGATGCACCGCGCGAAATTGGATCCTCAGAGGCCTATTCGAGTGTGGCGTCCCGCCCGCCGCGCTCGCGCGCCTCTACCGCGCTCGGTCGGGGCGCGGGACGACCTGACCCCTCACCGCGCGCTCACCACTTCGGGGCTTCGCCCTTGGACCACAGTACGATCGAGAGACGATTCGAGGAGTTCCTCCGCCAGGAGCACCTCAAGATGACGCCGCAGCGTCGTCGGATCTTCGACAAGGCCTTCGAGGTCCACGAGCACTTCAGCGTCGAGCGGATGTACGAGTGGCTGAAGGCCGAAGAAGGCCCCGCGGTCTCGCGTGCCACCGTCTACCGGACCCTGGAGGTGCTGGAGCGCGGCGGTTTCATCGAGGCCGTCGAGACGGGCCGTGGCGAGGTCGTCTACGAGCACGTCCTCGGCCACGAGCACCACGACCACATGGTCTGCCGCATCTGCGGCAAGATCGAGGAGTTCCAGGACGAGGAGATCGAGGCGCTCCAGCGCAAGAACGCGGAGCGACTCGGCTTCGTCATGACCGGCCACATGCTGCGGCTCTCTGGCATCTGCCAGAGCTGCGCGCGGGAGCTGCGCGAGGACGGCCGCCTCGACGAGGTCCTCGAGGGGCTCGGCTGACCCGAGACTTCCTCCTCACTCCTCAGCGCTCGACCTCGTCGACGATGTGCCCGATGACCCTGAGTGCGAGCGCGTCGTCCTCTCGCCCGTAGCGGCGGGCCCGCACCGCGAGCCGCGCGGAACCGGGGCTGAGCTCGACGACTTCGGCCACGACCGAGCCGTCTTCGACCGCCGCAAAGGCCCGCCCCGAGCCGTCCTCGAAGCGCGGCACGCGGCTGGAGAGGTGCGCCAGCGTCTCCTTGGTCCGATCCCAGACCTCTCCCGCGTCGTGCTCGAGGACGAGGGACTGCGCCTCCTCCATGTCGACGCGCGTCGGGTCGGCTCCGAACGAGCCGAGCGTACCGCAGCCGAGCGCGGCCAGTGCGAAGAGTGGGGCCAGCGCCCGAACGAGCGCGCTCACGGTCAATTGAGGTCGCGGACGATCCCGTCGCGGACGCCCGCGGCGACCTCGTCGCTGTAGACGAGGTAGCGGCGCGCCGCGACGCGGATCCGCGTCTGCTCGACGTCGTACCGTTCGACCTGCAGGAGGACCTGCGCGCCGTCGACGTACGTCTCGACCGTATGGAGATCCTCGTCGACGTCGAGGAGGTCGGACGTCATGTGCGAGAGCGTGCTCTTCGACGACGCCCAGACGTAGTCGACGTCGTAGGGCACGATCGTCGTCTGCGCGTTGTCGACGAACTCGTCGTTGACGATGATCGCCGTTCCGACCACGGCGGCGGGCGCGCACGACGCTCCGAGCCCCGTGCACGTAAGGACGACGAGAGCGGCGCCGGCCGCTCGCAGGGTGGTGCGCCTCATGATGGCGCGACTATAGGGAAGCGCCGACCGCCGATTCCACCAGCGCGCGGTAGAAGGCGAGGCCCTCGCCCTCCTTCCTCGCGGGGGACAGTCGCGTCCAGTGGGGATGGTTCCAGGGGTCGAGGTTGCGCTCGGGGTGGGGCATCAGTCCGACGACGCGGCCCGTCGGATCGCAGATGCCTGCGACGTCCCCGGCGGCGCCGTTCGGGTTCGCGGGGTAGGCGGCCGGGCCGCCCGCCTCGTCGACGTAGGTCAGGACGATCTGTCCCGCCTCCCGCAGTCGGTCGAGGACCCCGTCGTCGGCCGTCGCGAACCGCCCTTCGCCGTGGGCGACGGGCGTCGGGAACCGCGTCCCGGCGTCGAGCCAGTCGCAGCGGCTCTCCTGGACCTCCAGCGTGACCCAGCGGCACTCGTAGTGCGCCGAGGCGTTGGCGAAGAGCGAGACCGTGCGCTCGTGCGGCGCAGCGTCCGGCTCGAAGAGCCCGGCCTCGACGAGCACCTGGAAGCCGTTGCACACGCCGAGGATCCGACCGCCGCGTGCGGTGTGGGCGCGCAGCGCACCCCCGAGCTCGCGGCGGAGCGAAGCGCCCCAGACGCGTCCGGCGGCGAGGTCGTCGCCGTAGCTGAAGCCGCCGGCGAACACGAGGACCGCATAGCCCTCGAGTCGCGACGGATCCCGGGCGACGACGTCCGTGCGCGCCAGGTCGGCCTCGGCGCCACCGAGCCGCAGCGCGCGCAGCGTCTCGTCCTCGCAGTTCGTGCCGGGCGCGCGCAGGACGAGCGCCTTGGGTCGGGTTGCCGTCGTCGTCATCGCGCCTGGATTCTGCGCGATCTCGGGATCCGTTGCGAGTCAGGCGAACAGGATGCTCGCCGCCGCCGCCGCGAGGTCGTCGACCACTTCGACGTGGCGTCCCGAGCGCCGCGCTCGCTCCTCTTCGTCTCGTCCCTTCCCAGTGCGGACGAGCAGCCCGGGCACGCCGACCCTGGAGCCGGCCTCGACGTCGCGCAGGGAGTCGCCGATGCACCACGAGCGCTCGAGCGCGATCCCGAGCGTCGCGGCGGCCTCGACGAGCATCCCCGGGCGCGGCTTGCGGCACGAGCTGTCGGCCCGGTACGCCGGTGCGCCCTCCTTGTCGTGGTAGGGGCAGTAGCCGATCCAGTCGAGCTCGACGCCGACCTCCGCGAGCATCGTGCGCAGCCGATCGTGGATCTCAGCGAGACCGCGCTCGTCGAAGAGCCCGCGGGCGACGCCGCTCTGGTTCGTGACGATGCAGAGCAGGTAGCCGGCGTCCCGGAGCCTCCGCATCGCCTCCGCGGCGCCGTCGAGAAGCTCCAGCTGGTCCGGGTCCGAGAGGTAGTCGACCTCGCGGACGATGGTGCCGTCCCGGTCGAGGAAGACGGCGGGTCGATCGGTCACGGACGAGGTGTCTCGCTGGACCGGGCGCGCGTCATCCGGACGTGGATGCGGTGGGGCATCTCGCCGTCGTCGACCTTCACTGGACCGAAGAAGTCTCGGGCCCCGAGGAAGAGCGGGAACGGCCACGAGGTCAGGTTCGTGAAGCCGTCCATGTAGTAGACGACCTCCGAGCGCTCCCCGTCGCGCCATGAGCGCGTCTCGGTCTCGTAGCCCTCCAGCCTGAACTCGACGGTTCGATCCTCGTCCGGCAGCTGGATCGTGCACGGGGTCGAGAAGCCGGAGCTCTCGCCGTCGATGAAGACCTCCGCGCCGGGCGGGCTGGAGTCGAGCACGATCGGTCGCCGGGGCGCGACGCACGACGCGAGGAAGAGCGTCGCTGCGACCCCGGTCAGGAGCGCGCGGGCGGGTGCGGCGAGCTTCGGTCCGTGCATGGCGAGATTCTGCGTCGGGGGGGCGGCCTTGGCCACCCACCTCCCTTCTCGGCGCGTCGCGGCGCGAGATTGACAGCGGTTCGGCCTCTTGGGTGATCAAAGTGTGCTGCCGAGCGTCCGGGGGGCCGGGGAGCGTCCTGTATGGGGATCCCGGGCGTCGCAGCGGCCGAGGGGATCTCGCCCCGGCGCCTTCGCTTGGAATCCCCCAACCCGCGTGGCACAGTGCCCCACGGCCATCAGCTCCAGGGGGTGACTATGACCGACCCGCGCTCCACGGCGCCCCACGCGCCTCGCGTCAGCGTCTCCATGACCGCGTTCCGACACGCGCGGTGGATCGGTCGTGCGATCGAGAGCGTGCTCGCCCAGGACTTCGACGACTGGGAGATCATCGTCGCCGATGACGCGAGCGACGACCGGACGGTCGAGGTCGTGCGCGGGTACCACGACGCCTGCATCGGTCCGTACGGGCCGCGTCTGCGCGTCCTTCCCCACGACGCGAAGGTCGGTCAGCGTCAGAACTACATGCGCGCGCTGCGAGCGTGCCGGGGCGACTTCATCGCGCAGCTCGACGGCGACGACTACTTCGTCGACCCCGAGAAGCTCTCGAAGCAGGTCGCTCTGCTCGACGAGGACCCGAGCCTCGCCGGAGTGTTCGGCGCGTGGCTGGAGACCGACCAGGACGGAGAGAACGGCGTCGAGACGCGCGGCTTCGGCGTCGAGGGACGGTCGCGGTTCGGCGTGGTCGACTTCGGTGCTCTCTGCCGGACGACGTCCGCGGTCGTCCTCTTCCGGCGGGGCCTGTTCGGCGACTTCCCCGAGTGGTTCGAGAGGGCCGACGTCGGCGACTGGCCGCTCCACGTCCTGAACCTCCTCGGCGGCGGCGAGTACCTCTACGTCCCCGACGTCCTCTCCGCCCACCGCAACCACCCGGCTGGCATCTGGACCCGTCGATCGGACGAGGAGAAAGCGCGCGGGACGATCCGGATGCACGAGATGTTCCTCGCGGAGCTCCCGCCGGAGGTCGCGTCCGAGATGCTGCCGCAGATGCTCAGCGTCAACCTCTGCCGGGGCCGCATCGCCCTGGGGGAGGGGGATCCGTCCGCGGCTCTGGTCTACTTCGACTGGTGCGACCGGCGCCGGCTCAAGCGGCCTTCGCGCTTCAAGCTGTGGAAGCTCCAGCGGCGCGCGAAGCGCGCGCTGCGCGCGGCTGGCTGATCTCGGTCAGGGGCACCGGTAGCCGAACCGCTCCAGGGTCCGACCGGCGATCGACTCGAAGCGCGCTCTCTCCTCGTTCGAGAGGTCGCGGCGGTGCCGGCCGACCGTCGACGGATCGAGCGGCCCGAGGGTCTTGCGCTTCCAGTCGAGCGTCGCCTCCGGCTCGTCGTTCAGCTCGTGGAAGCGCGCCATCGCGGGGTCGACGCCGACGCCGAGGAACTCCGCGAGGGACCGGAGCGTCGGCTCGAAGTCCCGGACGACGTCCTCGTACCGAACGCAGATCGAGCGAGTCCCGTCGAGGCTGCCGAGGAACTCGACGACGCGCTCGTTGTTCGCCGTCCACTCGCTGGCGATCCGGTCGACGTCTTCGGTCAGGCGCGGCGCGTAGGCACCCCCGTGACCCGCGTGCTGCACGGCGCGGTAGGAGCACGCCACGTCGCGGCCGTCCCGCACGAGGTGGACGAAGCGGGACGAGGGCGCGGCGCGTGCGATCGCGCCGGGGTCCTCGACGTAGTAGTTGTTCTTGTCGACGACGACGTCGACGTCGGGCTTGCCACGCGCGCGACCGTAGGCCCGGTAGACCGACTCGCAGAGCGACTCGTAGGTCGCCGTCTCGACGGCGTCGAACGCGCGCGTGAGCGCGTCGACGTCGAGTTCCCACGTCTCGAACTTCCGACTCGCGTGGACGGCGCGGGCGAGGTCGTGACGCGCCGCCGGGTCGGAGAAGTCCCGCTCGGCGAACGATGCGTGGTTCCACTGGACGAAGCCGCACTCCGGCGGAGCCGAGATCCGCGGGTGCGCGTTCAGGACGAGCCGCAGGAGGCTGGTGCCGGACCGTGGGTTCCCGAGGATGAAGACGATCGACATCGGGTCGGTGGTGGCCCGCGGTCTTCCCTCAGCGCCGCCCGCGAGCGACCGCGGCGCGGACCGCCGGCGCCGCCGTGACCGCTCGTTCGACGATGCCGCCGATCGTCCGGATGTCGTCCGGACCGACGGTCGCTCCCGTGGGGAGCGTCATGACCCGGTGCATGAGCGCCTCCGTCTGCTGGAGCACGAGGCGCGCCTGCGGCTGGTGGGAGCGGTAGGGCTCCATGTTGTGCGTTCCGGGGTAGAAATACCGGCGCGCGAGGACGTTCTCCGCCTCCAGGGCCGCCACGACCTCGTCCCGGGTGAGCCCGCAGACGTCCTCGTCGACCGTGAAGACCACGTAGTGGAAGTTGTGCGGGCGCGAGCCGTCGTGCTCGAGGATCTCGAAGCCCGGCAGGCTCCCGAGCTGCTCGCGATAGGCGAGGTAGTTGCGCCGGTTCGCCTCGACGAAGTCCTCGTACGAGTCGAGCGACGTGAGTCCCATCGCGGCCGAGACCTCGTTCATCTTGCCGTTGCTGCCGATGTAGACGACGTTGTCCTTGCCCTCGAAGCCGAAGTTCCGCATCAGCCGCATCGTCTCCGCGAGCTCGTCGTCGTCGGTGGTGACGGCGCCGCCCTCGAAGCAGTTGACGATCTTGGTCGCGTGGAAGCTGAACGTCTCCGCCCGACCGAGGCTTCCGATCATGCGCGGACGCCCCGAGTTGGGCCGGTCCATGTCCGCGGTCGCGGCGCAGCCGAAGCCGTGCGCCGCGTCGAAGAAGAGCTGGAGCCCGTGGCGGTCCGCGATCTCCTGGAGCCTCGCCGCAGGCGCCGGATGTCCCCAGCAGTGAACGCCAATGATCGCGGTCGTGCGCGGCGTGATCAGCTCCTCGACGCGATCGGGGTCGAGGCAGTGCGTCGCCGGATCCACGTCGCAGAAGACCGGACGGATCTCCTGCCACTGCAGCGCATGGGCCGTCGCGACGAACGTGAACGAGGGGATGATCACCTCGCCCCCGAGACCGGCGGCGCGGATCATGATCTCCAGCCCGATCGTGCCGTTGGACATCGCCACGCAGTGACGCGTCCCGCACATCTCGGCGACGCGGCGCTCGAAGCCCTGGACGTACGGTCCGTTGTTCGTGAGCCAGCGCCGGTCGACGATGTCGCTCACGCGCTCCATGAGCGACGCCTTCGAGCCGACGTTCGGTCGGCCCACGTGGAGCTTTTCGGTGAAGGCCGGAGGTCCGCCGAGGATCGCCAGGTCCTGGTGCGTCGTGGATTTCATGTCGCCCCCCCGAGGGTCGATCGGTCCCGTTCGGAGTCTATGAATCGCGCCTGACCGATTGCGAGGGCCTGGTCGGCACCCTCATAGCCCCGATCGCCCCCGCATGCGGCAAGTTGCTCTGGATCGTGCCGCGTCGGGCGCGATCATGTGCGCGCAGCCATGCGCGAGCCCCCGCCTTCGAAGCCCCACGCCTCCCGGGACGCCTTCGCGGCGGTTCTCTACGGGCTCGCCCTCGTCCTGGGCCTCCTGCGCTTCGTGCGGCTGGGGCACTGGGGGCTCTGGTTCGACGAGGTCCTGACGTGGGGGGACTCTCACTCGGGGCTGCGGGGCGTCGTGAACGACGCCGGCTACCTGTTCGTGCGGACGACGGTCGAGCGGCTCGGCGGGGTTCCGACCGAGGCGCACCTGCGGTTCCTCCCGGCCGTGGCCGGCTACGCCGCCATTCCGCTGGCGCACTGGGCCTTCCGGCCGTTCGCGGGGCGGCGTCGCGCGGCGCTCGCCGCCCTCGTCGTCGCGGTCAGCGCGTGGCAGCTGCAGTGGTCGCAGACGGCGCGCTTCTACTCGCTCGTGCAGGCGATCGGCCTCCTCGGCGCGGGCATCGCCGTTCGCGGGCAGATGGCGGCGAGCCTGTGGCGGACGGCCGTCGGGATCGCCGTCGCGGGCTCCGGGCTGGCGTTCCACCTCTGCGGCGGGATCCTCGCCGCGGCGCTGACCGCCGGACTCGTGATCGTGCCGCCGTCGGACACGCGTGCGGCCAAGCGCGCGATCCGCGGCGCCGTCGCTCTCTTCCTGGTTCCGGCGGTGTTCGTCGTTCCCTCGGTCCACGGGGCCTGGTCGCGCTACGCCGGGAACAAGGCGGTCGACGATCCGTTGGGCGGCGTCGCCCACCTCGCGCTCTCGACCGGGTCGTTCGTGACGCCCGCGCTCGCGGCCCTCGCGCTCGCCTCGGCGATCCTGGCCCTGGGCCAGCGCGATCGTCGTGCGCTGTTCGCTCTCGCGGTGCCGCTCTTCGGCGGGTCGGCGCTCGCCGGCGCCGCGGCCCTCGCGACCGCGAGCGCGCAGTACGCCTTCCCGCTGTTCCCCTGGATCGCGCTCGTCGCGGTCTGGCCCATCGGATTCCCCGAGCTCGCGCGTCGCCGGTTCGCACCGCTCGCGTTCGTCCTCGTCGCCGCGCTTCCTCAGCTCGCGGAGTCCGCGCTGTACATGACCGTGCAGCACGGCCAGAGACCCCGCTGGCGTGAGGCGATCGAGTACGTCGCCGCACGCCGCGAGCCGGGCGAGATCGTCGTCTCGCTGCCCGCGGCCGTCACCGAGTTCTACCTCACGGGCGGGCTCGAGACGGACGTGCGGTCGGACGACTTCGTCGTGCCGCTCGACAAGTTCCACCCCGACAGCTACGCACCGTGGGCCGACGACGGCAGGCCGATGTGGATCGTGCTGCGCACCGACTACCTGAATCGCTTCTCCGCCGAGGACCGCGGGCGGCTGCGGCGGTTCCTCTCGCAGGAGTGCCGTCTCGCGCGGAGCTTTCCCGTCTTCGTCGAAGCGCGAGATCTCTCGATCGAGGTCTGGCGGTATCGCTAGCGGCGGGGGAGCATCCCGCTCAGAGCATGGGCAGCAATCGCTGCAGCTTGCGCTTTCCACGCCCTGATGATGTCTCTGCCGCGTCTTCTGACGAAGACGCGCTTCGAGGCTGGGCAATTCCTGCCCCCGCTCTCCACATGATCCAGCGCGCCTTCCTCTCCGAGCTCGAGCACGAGGCCGCCGGCGTTCGTCGGACGATCGAGCGCGTTCCGCCCGCCGACCTCGACTGGCGCCCGCACGAGAAGTCGATGACGTTCCGCGGGCTCGTCACGCACCTCGTCAACGTCCCGCGGTGGGGGGCGATGACGCTGACGACCGACCGGTTCGACATGGCTCCCGGCGGTGAGGTGATCACGGAGGAGCCGCTGGCCGGGATCCCGGAAGCGCTCGCGACGCTCGACGACAACGTCGCGTCGTTCGAGCGCGCGCTCCGCGACGCGACCGAGGACGACCTCACCGCGGTCTGGACGCTCGAGCGGAACGGCGAGCCGATCTTCGCGCTGCCGCGGATCGGCGTGCTGCGCGGGATGATCATGAACCACGCGATCCACCACCGCGCGCAGCTCGCTCTCTACCTGCGCCTGCGCGACGTCGCGGTCCCGAGCCTCTACGGGCCGACCGCGGACGAGGCCTGAGGTTCAGGACGCCGCGCGGCTGGCCGCGGGCCGCACGCTGCGGGCGGCGAGCTCGGTGTGCGTGATGAGGACGAACGGACCCTCGGCGAGGTAGAGGGCCGTCGCGCGTCCGCGGAAGCGGCGGATCTCGCGGCCGAGGCCGACGCGCGAGTCGCTCGCGAAGGTGTGGCGCACGCCTCGCAGAACGGCTCCGAGGCCGCGGGCGAACTCAGCGGCGCGAGGGTCGCCGCTCTCGACGGCGCGCTCGCACACGGCGAGGTAGTTGACGCCGACGCCGGTCGCCTCTGGGTCGCCGCCCGCCGCCACTGCGAACAGCTTCCACGCGGCGTTGACGGCCACGATGCGCGCGCGGCGGTCGAGGATCGCAGCGTGGCTCGGGAGGGCGTCGAGGGCTTTGGTCAGTCGACCGAGCTCCGCGCCCGCGGGGACGGTGAAGCCCGCCTCGGGCACGCCCGAGGGGTGAGCGCCGCCGTGGTTGGACTCGGTGAAAGCGACGAGCACCCAGGTGGCCCCGGGGCGGGGATCGCGGACGATCTCCAGGGTCGCGACGCAGTGCTTGACGCCGCCGGAGCGCTCGGTCCGCTCGAAGTCGAGGCGCGCCCGGTCGACCTCGCCGCGAAGGAGACCGCGCAGCTGGGCGTGGAGCGAGCCGGCCTCGCGGTTGCCGAAGAGCGCGGCCCGCCCGGTCGCGGACAGGAAGTCGGTCCCGACCACCGCGCCCATGAGGGGGACGGGATCGTCCGCCCGTCGGCTCTCCTCCCAGGGGCGATTCACCCGGACGATCCGGCCGTTCTCGTCGAGGAGGGCGCAGCGATCCTGCGTCGCGTCCATCGCGAACTCGGCTTCGTGCTTGGCGAGGAGGTCGGGGACGAGACGGGGCTCGGGGTTCATGGCGATGCCGTGGGGAACGAGGCTGTGGCCCGGCTCTATCGTCTGAATTCCGCGTCCCCTTGAGCGTCCGGCGTCAATGGGCCTCCAGCCAGTCGGCGCCCCAGCCGAAGTCCACGACGAGCGGCACGTCGAGCTCGACCGCGTGCTCCATCGCGTCGCGGACGACCGCGACGGTCTCGTCGATCTCGGCCTTCGGGACCTCGAGGACGAGTTCGTCGTGGACCTGAAGGAGGAGCTGCGCGCCGAGCTCCGTCGC
Source organism: Planctomycetota bacterium (assembly GCA_039200205.1). Taxonomy (GTDB): domain Bacteria; phylum Planctomycetota; class UBA1135; order UBA1135; genus Saltatorellus. The sequence goes on along the minus strand of JBCCSK010000071.1, from coordinate 5,502 downwards.
CTGCAGCTTCGCCTCGAGGTCGATCATCGCACGCTTGATGATGTCGGCGGCGCTGCCCTGCACTGGCGTGTTGACCGCCGCGTTCTCGGCCGCGACGCGCGCGCGCTGGTTGGCCGAGTTGATGTCGACCATCTGGCGCCGCCGGCCCATCAGGGTCTCGACGTAGCCGGTCTCGCGCGCGCCCTCCAGGACGCTGTCGATCCAGCCGCGCACGCTCGGGAACGCGTCGAAGTAGCGCTCGATGAACTCCTTCGCCTCCGGCACCGTCAGCCCGGTCTCGCGCGCGAGGCGCTGGGGACCCATGCCGTACAGGAGGCCGAAGTTGATCGCCTTCGCCTGGCTGCGCATCGTCCGATCGACGGCGTCGGGCTCGACCGCGAACACCGCGGAGGCCGTCGAGGCGTGGATGTCCTGGCCCTCCCGGAACGCCGCGGCGAGCTTCTTGTCGCCGGAGAGGTGCGCGAGGATCCGCAGCTCGACCTGGCTGTAGTCGGCCGCGAGGAGGACCCACTCGCCCCGCTCGTCGGGCTCGCGCGGAACGAACGCGGAGCGCAGGCGCCGGCCGCGCTCCGTGCGAACCGGGATGTTCTGCAGGTTGGGGTCGCTCGACGCGAGTCGCCCCGTGGCGGCGACGGTCTGACTGAACGAGCAGTGGATGCGGCCGGTGTTCGGATTGACGAAGCCTGGGAGTGCGTCGACGTACGTGCTCTTGAGCTTCGCGACCTCGCGGAACTCCAGCAGTCGGCGGACGATCTCGACGTCCGCGTAGTTCTCGAGCAGCGTCGCCTGGTCGGTCGCGTAGCCCGTCTTGGTCTTCTTGACGCGCTTGACGCCGGCTTCGTCCTGGATGCGTAGCTTCTCGAACAGGACCGCGCCGAGCGCCTTGGGGCTGTTCACCTTGAGCCCCGGCTCGCCCGCGAGCCGACGCACGTCCTGCTCGGCCGCGTCGATCTCCTTGTCGAGTTCCTTTCCGAACGCCTCGACGGCGTCGACGTCGAGTCGAATGCCGCGCCGCTCCATGTTCGTGAGCACGCGGACGAGCGGCATCTCGAGCTCGTGGAACAGCTCGTTGCCGTCCGTCTCCTCCAGGTCGCGCGACAGGCGCTCGTACAGTCGATAGGTCACCTCTGCGTCCTCGCAGGCGTACTCGGCGACCTCGTCGACCGGCACCTCGGCCATCGTGATCTGGTTCTTGCCCGTTCCGATGAGGTGGCTCGTCGGGATCTTCGTGATGCCGAACTCGACGAGCGCGAGGTCGTCGAGGTTGTGGCGCCGCGTCGAGCCGTGGATCGTGAAGCTCGCGACCATCGTGTCGAAGGCGGGCGGTGGGACGTCGATCCCGTGGGCACCGAGGACGAGCGCGTCGTACTTCTCGTTCTGCGCGATCCGGAAGTGGTCGGGATCGGTCATCAGGGGACGCACGGCGTCGAGAAGCGCGGACGTGCCGCCCTCCAGCACGGGCGGCTGGAGGTTGAAGGGGAGGTAGTAGGCGCGGCCCTGCTCGGCGCAGAACGACATCCCGACGAGGTCGACTTCCAGCGCCCGCAGGCCCGTCGTCTCGGTGTCCCACGCGTAGGTGCCGGTCTCCGAGAGGTCGGCGATCATGGCCTCGAGAGCCGCCGGGTCGCGGACGAGGACGTCCTCGCGCTCCTCGTCGCCGCTCGCCTCGACGTCCGTCGAGACCTCCTCGGCCAGGCTGCGGAAGTCGAGCCGCTTGAAGAGGTCCTGGAGCTTGCCGGCGTCGGGCGTCGGCGCGGCGATCCCGTCGAGGCCGGGCTCCAGCGTGACGTCGGTGTCGATCTGGACCAGCTCGAGCGAGAGCTCGAGGTTCTCGCGGTCCGCCTCGAGCTTCTCCCGCGTCTTGCCCTTCACCTCGTCGATCCGCTCGAGGAGGTCCCTGACGGACCCGAACTCTTCGACGAGCTTCTTCGCGCCCTTCTCGCCGATGCCCTTGACCCCCGGCACGTTGTCCGACGCGTCGCCCATGATCGCGAGGACGTCGACGACGTGATCCGGCGTCGTTCCGAACTTCTCACGGACCTCGTCGGGCCCCTCGATCACGAGATCGACGTTCGGCTTGAAGATGTTGTGCAGCTGCACGCGGTCCGAGACGAGCTGCATCATGTCCTTGTCGCCAGTGACGATGCGGACGTCGTGTCCGGCCTCCGCCGCCCGCGTCGCGAGCGTTCCGATGACGTCGTCCGCCTCGTAGCCGGGGACCTCGTAGAGCTGGATCCCGTGCGCCTCGACGATGCTGCGGATGTCGTCGAGCTGCTCGATCATCTCCTCCGGCGCGCGCTCGCGCGTCGCCTTGTACTCCGCGAAGCGCTCGTGCCGGAAGGTCGGGCCCTTCGCGTCGAGGGCGACGGCGACGAGATCGGGGGCCTCCTCGCGGAGGATGCGCCGAAGCGCCATCGTGAACCCGTACGTCGCGCCGGTCGGGCGGCCGTCCGGAGCCGTCAGGCCGGACCGCATCAGGGCGAAGTGCGACCGGTAGGCGACGGCGGTGCCGTCGAAGAGGAAGAGGCGGGCCATGCGCGCAGGCTACGCGCGGCGGCTCGCCGGATCCGGCGGCGAGGCCGAATTCGGGTCGATGCCCGCTACTGCCAGGTGACTTCCCAGCCGTCGGTGAAGTTGCTCGTGACCTGACCGCCGACGACGTCGCGGAACCAGGCCTGGAAGCGCCAGGTCTCCCCTGCGACGGCCGCGACCGACCCGGTCGGCTGCGGGAGGGCCGCGAGGTCGACGCCGATCCCGAAGCTGCCGAACACTCCGCTGTTCAGCACCTGGCCGCCGACGACCCGGCCGAGGGGCGACGAGAGGCACAGGACGCCCTGGCTCCCGCCCGGCTGGAAGACGACGCCCGGGATGCGACTGCACAGGAAGTAGCCCGCCGAGTTCGCCGGGAGCTGCCCCGCGACCAGGCGGAAGTCGTCGTTCGCGAGGACGGCGCTCCCGCGGCCCTCGATCGTCGCCGGGAGCCCGGTCGAGTTTGCGAACGCGGGCGAGCAGTAGATGCCGCCGGGCTCGCAGGCGTCGTTGAACAGGCAGTCGACCCACTCGGGATGGTCGACGAACGGGTTCCGGTTGCCCTGGAACGACGCGACGACGTCGTTGCGTCGTCGCTCGAAGTCGTCGACCGGATCCTCGAGGTGCCAGCCGAGGAGGATCGCCAGGCGACCCATGTAGGCGATCGACTCGTTCTGGCCCGTGTTCGAGCCGCCGACCTGTCCGAGGTTGTCGGTCAGGATCAGGTCGGGCTCGGTGACGCCGGTGATCCCGTGCGTGCCGCCCTCGTAGCGCACGTCGGCGTAGAGCATCGCGCGCGCGAGGTCGCCGCGTCGGAAGACGCTGACCTCGAACGTCCCGGACGAGAACGCGCCCGCCGTCCAGTTCGACTGACCCGGGTAGACGCCGCTGCCGCCCCCGGCGCCGTCGTTGAAGTCGGTCGTGAGCTCGGAGCACTGCGCGCTGCACGTCCCGAAAGGCTTGTTGCTGCGCTGGAAGTTGTACTGGCCGTCGCACAGGAACAGCATGTGGCAGTCCGTGTACGGCATGTTCTGGCTGCCGTCGTCCGGGAAGCCGTACGACGTCGGCCACGTGTGCTCGCGCTGGTAGAACGCGTTGCCGCCGCCCTGCTTCGCGTAGCTGCGGTTGCGGTAGATGTCGAGGATCGCGCCGGCGTTGGCCGGATCCTGCTGCGCGAGTTCGAGCGCGTCCCACGTGTCGGTCGATCCGCTCGTGTAGGGGAGGCGCGTGTGGTCGTCGATGACCGCGTGGAGCGTCGTTCGGAGCGCCTGGGAGCTCGACGTGTCGACGCTTGCGTAGTACCCGGACGGCGGACCCTGGGCGAGCGCAGCGGGAACCAGCGACAGGGCGAGGAGAGCAGCGGCGGGACGAAGGAGACGCATGGGAGACGCGCGGAGAGGCAATCGGGCGGGAGCAACGAGACGCGGGGGCGCTTCCGGAGAGGCGCCCCCGCGCCCGCGGGTCGGATCACGAGGGAGCGCGTCGGGCGCGCTCCCGGGCCGCGATCACAGGAAAGCGATCTCGAGGCCGTTCGTGAAGTTCGACGTGGCCATTCCGCCCATCGTGTCGCGGTGCCAGGCGGTGAAGCGCCAGGTCTCGCCGGCCGACACGGAGACCGGGCCGGTCGGCTGAGGCACGATGTCCAGGTTGATCCCGAGGGAGAAGCCGCCCGTCTGGCCGGTGTTCTGGATCTCACCCGGCCCGACGTAGCGGCCGATGCTGCCGCCGAGGCAGAGGTTGCCCGCGCTGCCGCCGGGGTTGGCGACGAAGCCGGTGTCGAGGCTCGCGAGGAAGAAGCCGAACGAGGTCACAGGGAGGTTCGCCGCCGAGAGCGTGACGTCGTTGTCGGCCACGACGTCGCTTCCGGTCGCCGAGATGACGCCGATGACCCCCGTGCTGTTCACGTTCGCGTTGCAGTAGTTGACACCGAGCGTCCCGGATCCGCAGTCACCGACCGAGGGCGTCGTCGCGCACGACGTCGTCGGGTTGATGGCGCCGGGGGTCGGGTCCGCGTAGGGCGGGTCCGGCTGGCCGTCGATCTGGAAGGTGACGAACGTGTCGGTGCACCAGTCGCCCGGGCAGCCGCCGTCGCGCAGGATGCCCGAGGGCAGGAACGGCCCGTCCGGGCCGAAGACGGGGGCGCTGTCGTAGAAGAGATCGCCGGCGTCACCGTCCCAGATGGCAACGACGTCGAGGATCGTGATGCCCGGGTCCGTCGCGATGCGCGTCGTCAGCGAGCCCATCGGATCCGTGATGTCGGTGGTTCGCCAGACGTTGTCGATGTCGGCGCGCAGGTTCGGGTCCGGAACGCTGACGAGGTAGAACGTGACGCTGCTGTTCTCGAACAGGTCGTCGCCGGGGGCGAGGTCGATCTGACCGGGGAAGTTCGTCGAGGCCTCGAGGCTGCCGAAGACGAAGTACTCGTCGGCGAAGAAGTTCCCCGAGAGGTCGTAGACCCGGTCGAGCGTTCCCGGACCGCCGCCCGATCCCAGCGGGTCACCCTCGACGTTCAGGATCATCAGGCCGTCGGTCGAGTCGCCCGGCGTACCGAGGATCTCGACGTACTCATGGTCGATGCTGCTGGTGGAGATCCGGACCTCGGTCAGGACCTGGGACTGGGCGACGCCCGTGAGCGAGCCGACGCCGACGACGAGGAGGGACGCGGAGGAGAGCTTCATGGGGAGCAGAGCGGCCGGCTGTGCGGCCAATGTGGAGAGGGGGTCCTGCGCTGGCATGGCGCAGGGGCGCAGGCGGAGCGGCCGCCCGGATCGCGCACTTTCAGCGCGCCAGCGTAGTCCCGCAGCGCCGGTGAGGGGCTCAAGGGACCATCAATCGGGGCCGGAGGTCCCCTCGGCGCCCTTCGCGCGGCGCACCGGGACCGCGTACTCTTCCGCGTGAGCACCACCTCCTCCCTCCGCTTGACGACGACGACCGACCCCGGAGAGCCCGCGACCGACCGCGTCGGGGCGCCCC
>JBCCSK010000070.1:0-20148 GCA_039200205.1 Planctomycetota bacterium | reverse complement strand
TGCGGTCGCGGCCGTGGTCGGCCACCTGACGCCGTCCATCGGGCTCACGACCGAGGTGCAGTCGCGCGGCCTACCCAACGCGCTCGACCTCGCCGTCGCGCTGTTGTCCGGCGCTGCAGCTGCGTACGCGTCGGCGCGACCGGACGTGGCCGCGACGATGGCCGGCGTTGCGATCGCAGCGGCGCTCATGCCGCCGCTGGCGGTGGTCGGGATCGCAGCGGCACACGAGTCGTGGAACGTGTCGCTCGGCGCGGCTCTCCTGCTCGCGACGAACCTGGTCGCGATCGTCCTCGGCGCCTCGTTCGCGTTCCGACTCGTCGGCGTCTCGGTCGCGACGTCGGACCGAGGTATCCCGCCCTGGGCGCGTCGCGCGTCGATGACGCTCGCGATGCTGGCGATCGTCCTCTCGGCTCCGCTCGTCATGCAGCAGATGGAGCAGCGAGCGTCCGGGCAGTCGCGACCCTACCTGTACCCGGTCGCCCGCAGGGTCTCGCGCGCAGCCGCGGAGTACGTCCAGCAGCACGAGGGCGTGCACCTCGTCATGATCGCGCGGTCGGGCACCAACCCGAGCGCGGGAGTCGGCGTCATGCTGACGACCGACCGGCCGCTCGACGCGGCGTTCAGGGACGGACTGGAGCAGACGATCCGGAAAGCGCGCGGGTCCGAGACCCCGGTCCTGGCGTTCGCGATGCTCGACGGCTGGGATGATCCGACGATCCCCGAAGAGGGCATTCGCGAGTTCACGGAGCGGGCCAGGTAGCCCAAGGCCGCTCGACATGACCTCAGCGAAGCGAATTTCACTCGCCGTCGTCCTGATCGTGATCGGGGCGCTCGTCACAGCGCTCACGATGCGCATCGATCCACCGCCGATGGCGGTGAAAGCAGAGCCCATTGCGCGCGTCGCCACGGATCCGGAACTCGCAGACGTCAGTGCGCCCAACGAGTCGGTGCGAGAGACTCGACCGGCCCCCCCGACCGCTGCGCCCGCCGAGGAGACCACCGCGCCAGTCCTGGACGTTCCCGAGCCGCCCCGCCCCGGGTGCCTCCGCATCGTCGCGCGCGATGCCAACGGACCGCTCGTCGGCGCGACCGTGCTCGTCGTACGCACGGGCAACAACTGGCTGTTCCGCAGCACGGACGACCGAGAGCGAGCCCTCGCACATGTGCTCGACTCGGCGGGCTCGGTCGAGATCTGCGACCTCGAGCCGGGCGACCACGTCGTCGCGCTCGAGGGCACGTTCGGCGGCTCGCGACAGGACGGCGTCCGCATGACCGAGGACCGCGGCCAGATCGTCACGTTCGACCTCGGCGAGGGGCGCGTGCACGGAACCGTCGTGGGCTGGGACGGCGCGCCGGTGGCGGAGGCCTGCGTGACGCTCTGGCTGCGCGGCGAGGAGGGGCTCGTCCTCGCGTGGACCGACAGCGCCGGGCGCTACGACGTCAGCGGCGTGCTGGAAGGCAGCCAGTCCATCTCTGCGTACTTCGACGGCGACACGTACGGCCGGACCGATGACTCGAAGACCATCGAGCTCGCGGCCGGCGCGGAAGCGCGGGTCGACTTCGGCCTCGCCCTCGACGCGCGCCGCTGGCGGGGAGTCGTTCGCACGGCGAGCGGCCAACCGGTTCGGAGGGTCGGCGACGAGGCGCCCGCCATTCGCTTCGCGCCGAGCGCGGGTGGAATGCCGCGCACGACGAGCGCGGACGCGAACGGCGCGTTCGAAGCGCAGATCGCGCCGGGGTCGTACGAGGTGTGGGTCACGCCTCCGGGGCACCAGAGGTCCGTTGCCCTCGAGCCCCTGGAGGTCGATGACGCCGACGTCGACCGCGATCTCGTCGTCCCCGGGGCGCGCCTCGCCGGCCAGGTCGTGGCAGCGAGTGGCGCGCCCGTGAAGGGGAGGACGGTGATCGCGCACCTCGAGGGACACACGTACTCCGCCGCCTACTTCTCGGTCCCGGTCGACGACGAGGGTCGCTACACGTTCGACGGACTCGGGCCAGGCGACTGGCGCGTCGGCGTCGGTGGCGATGGTCTCGACGCGGAGACGAGCGTCCGGATCGAGGAGGGCGTCGACGCCGTGACCCTCGACCTCGTCGCCCGCTGACGACCGGTCGCTCGAGTCAGTTCTCCGGAGGCTCGAACGCGACCGCGACCTGCATTCCGTGCAGCGGATGGTCGATCGCGACGCGGTACGCGCGGAACCGGTCGCGCTCCAGGGCGCGTGAGTCGAACACGTGCGCGAGGAGGCGGCCGTAGGGCTCGAACTCGCGCAGCGCGAGGCCGTCGATCCCGCGCCCCATTGGGCAGACCTCCTCGACGAGGTCGAGCCGATCCATGTCGCGCGAGGGGTCGTTGACGTCCGCGACGCCCTGGAGCGCGGTGTCGTAGAGCAGCAGCTCGGGATCGGAACCGGGGTAGACGTCCTCGTGCACGAACACGTCGAGCACGAGCTTGCGCGCCGGGACGGGCGTGTCCGCGTAGACCCAGCCTCGACGGCCCGAGCCGCGCGGAACGCTCGCGCGCATCTCGCCCTCGTTGACCTCGGCGACGAGCAGGTCGACCTCGGCGTCCGGCCCGTAGCCCTCGTCCGCGAGCGTGTAGCGCAGGAGGTCGCCGGTCCGGTGCGCCTCGAAGCGGCCGGGCGGCGACGTGCAGAACGCGTCGAGGCGCCCGTCCTCCAGCCCGTCGAGCGGCGCGCCGTCGAGGCCGATCGGCCTGCGCTCGGCGGACTCGGGGGCGACGCGCCTGGTCGTCGCCTGGATCGTCACGCCGGGTCGCAGGCGGCGGAGTCCGATGAGGCCCAGCACCCAGGTGACGTCGAGCCGGTCGGGCTCCTTCGCGGGTTCGAAGACGACCGCCGAGACGGCGAGGTCGACGCTCGCGCCGCGGAGCTCGCTGAGCGCGCGCCAAGCGGCCTGCTTGCGGCGGACCTCGAACTCGGCGCGGACCTCCGGGGACCAGGCGGCGAGGAGCGTCGTGAGCGCCGAGCGGTCCCCGATCGCGTCCGCGAGGAACGTCTCGAACGCGTCGATCGTCTCGCCGGCTTCGTCGAGCACCTCGCCGGGAAGGTCGAGCCGGCGCCGGACGCCGCGGACCACGCGCCGCAGCGGCTCCGGGCCCGGCATGAAGTGGAGTCGCGCGACGTCGTCGCCGGCGCGAAGCGCCTTGAGCAGCCGACTCGCGAGCACCTTGTCGACGCCGAAGCGCTCGGCGAAATGCTGCGTGCCGCGCTCGGGGCCTCCGGCGGCCTCGACGAGGGGGGCGAACGCGCCGGCCAGTCGCGCGCCGAGGTCGCGCACCGCGGCCTCGAGGTCGCCGGCCATCTGCGGGTCGGGGGTCATGCTGGGTGGGATTCTGCGGCGGAGGCCGCTTCTTCATCCTCGCCTTTCCTTCAGTTTCCGGGAAACAACTCTTGCTGTTTCCCGGAAACAATCTCATGGTTTCCCGGAAACGGAGATCAGGCGACCCCGCCATTCCGCAAACTCCCCTTCCCCCTCCGCCCCACCGAGATGAAGCACTCGATCCAGACCTCCCTCGCTCAGCTCGCCGTCGGCGCCGCACTCGCCGCGCCTGGACTCGCCCAGGTCGACGACTTCGACGACGGCACCAATCCGAACGGCTGGTCGTTCGGCGTCACCACGCCCGACGTCGTCGAGTCGACCGGCGGCAACCCCGGCGGCTGGCTTCGCAACCCGCTCGTCGACTCGTTCGCCCCCATCGTCACGAGCGGCGCGGGTGCGACGGCGCCGTACATCGGCGACCTGCGCGCGAACGGCGTCGCGCGCATCCTCGTCGACGCGCGGACCGACGCCGTCTCGATCACGGCGGCAGCCCGCAACCTGACGCTCGTCCTCCGCGACACGAAGGGTACGCCCACCGTCGACGACGACGACTACGCCTACAGCGTGGGCGCACTCATCCCGCAGGTCGGCCAGGGCTGGGTCCCGTACTCGTTCGACGTCCCCAGCGCATCGACCGACGCCGTGCCCGCAGGCTGGGCCGGTGGCTGGGTCGGTGACGTCGCTGCGTTCCGCCCGGGAGTCGACTGGAACGACGTGATCACGAGCGTCGACCGGGTCGAGTTCTGGTGGATCGACCCGACGTTCTTCGCGATCTTCCAGCAGTGGGACGTCGGCATCGACAACGTCGCAGCCGAGTTTGGCGGCCTCGGGACGAACGAATGCGGCCCGGCGGTCCCGAACTCGACGGGTGAGTCGGGCGTGATCGCGGCGAGCGGTTCGGCGAACGTCGTCGACAACGATGTCACGCTGCGCGCTTCCTCGCTGACTCCGAACGCGTTCGGCTTCTTCCTCACGAGCCAGGTGCGCGCCGTCGTGATGAACCCCGGCGGCTCCGCGGGAAGGCTCTGCCTCGGGGGCTCGATCGGACGCTACGTCGGTCCGGGCGAGATCAAGAACAGCGGCCCTGCAGGTGAGTTCGAACTCGCGCTCGACCTCTCGCTGACCCCGACACCGACGGGTCCGGTCGCGATCCAGCCGGGTCAAACGTGGTACTTCCAGGCCTGGCACCGCGAGAACGGGGGCGGGCAGGCGACGTCGAACTTCACCGACGCGCTCGCGATCGCGTTCCAGTGAGACGTGGGGGGATCGGAGCTCCGCGGGCGGCTCCGGTTCCCCGCTCTTCGCGTCGCGCTTGCTCCCCCTGCGCCAGGCGGCCGCAGAGGCGCGCGGCGCGGCCTTGACGTCGCGTCCCAAAGGGCCCCCGAGGCCCGCTTTGAGGCAGCCGGATTCGGCGGGGCGCTGTACGTTCAGACAGCGTCCCAACGGGTGCTCCCCGCTCCCCCTTCCCGGTCTGACCATGCTCTCCGCAGTCCGCCTCTTCGGCGGCGCGCGGCTCCGATTCGCTTCGGGCCTGCTCGCCTGCTCCCTCGTCTCCGTCGACGCCGTCGCCGCACCGCAGCACTCGGTCGCGCGTGACTGGAACGAAGTCCTGCTCGAGTCGATCCGCAACGACTTCGCGCGGCCCACCGTCCACGCCCGGAACCTCTTCCACGTCTCGATCGCGATGTGGGACGCGTGGGCGACCTACGACCGCTTCGCGAGGCCCGTGCTCTTCCGCGAGGACCACTCGTCCGCGATGGGCAACCTCGATGCGCTGCGCAGCGAGGCGCTCAGCCACGCGTCGTACCAGATCCTGAAGGTCCGCTTCGCGACCTCGCCCGGCGCGGCGACGCTGCTGCCGGCGTACGACGATCTGATGGACGTGCTCGGGTACGACAAGACGAACGACTCGACCGTCGGGGACTCTCCCGCCGCGATCGGGAACCGCATCGCGCAGACCGTCCTCGCCTACGGCGCGAGCGACAACTCGAACGAGGCCAACGAGTACGAGAACCAGTTCTACCTCCCGGTGAACCGGCCGCTCCTCCCCGACCTTCCAGGGAACCCGACGATCTTCGATCCGAACCGCTGGCAGCCGCTCGCGCTCCAGTTCTTCATCGACCAGTCCGGGAACGCCGTGCCCTTCGGGTACCCCGACTTCCTCTCGCCCGAGTGGGGCATCGTGTCGAACTGGGCGCTGTCCGACGACGACGTCACGATCGAGCAGCGCGGCGGCTTCCACTACTGGGTCTACAAGGACCCGGGTCCGCCGCCGTACTTCAACGACGCCCAGGACCGCTACCGCAGCGGGTTCGAGATGGTGTCGATCTGGTCGGCCCACCTCGACTCGAGCGACGGCGTCCTGATCGACGTGTCGCCGAACTCGATCGGCAACGCGCCGCTCGCCGCTCCGAACCAGACGCCGAGCTTCTACGACTACTACGAGGGCGGCGACTGGGGTACGGGCTACCCGTCGAACCCGGTGACGGGACAGCCGTATCCGATCCAGCGCGTGCCGCGCGGCGACTACGCGCGCGTCCTCGCGGAGTTCTGGGCGGACGGGCCCGACTCCGAGACGCCGCCGGGTCACTGGTACGTGATCCTGAACGACGTCTCCGACCATCCGTCGTTCGTCAAGCGCGTCGGCGGCACCGGGCCGATCGTCAACGACCTCGAGTGGTGCGTGAAGTCGTACCTCGCGCTCGGCGGTGCGATGCAGGACAGCGCGGTGGCGGCCTGGGGCGTGAAGGGCTGGTACGACTACCTCCGCCCGATCAGCGCCATCCGGCACCTCGCCGACCTCGGTCAGCGCAGCGATCCGGGACAGCCGAGCTACCACCCCGACGGCATCAACCTGCACCCCGGCTACATCGAGGTCGTGACCTCGGCGACGACCGCCCCCGGCGGCCGGCACGAGAACCTCGCGGGTGAGGAGGGGAAGATCGCGGTCTTCGCGTGGCGCGGTCCCGACTCCATCGTCGACCCGACGACGGACGTCGCCGGCTGCGGCTGGATCCTGGCCGAGAACTGGTGGCCGTACCAGCGGCCGACGTTCGTGACCCCGCCGTTCGCGGGCTACGTCTCGGGCCACAGCACGTACAGCCGCGCCGCGGCGGTCGTCATGGACCGCCTGACGGGCTCACCGTACTTCCCGGGTGGACTCGGCGAGTACGTCTGCGCGCAGAACGACTTCCTCGTGTTCGAGGAAGGCCCGAGCATGGACGTCCGACTGCAGTGGGTCTCCTACTACGACGCGTCGGACCAGTGCTCGCTCTCGCGCATCTGGGGCGGCATCCACCCGTCGGCCGACGACCTCCCCGGGCGCCAGATGGGCCAGGAGATCGGCGAGGACGCGTACGCGCTGGCCGAGCAGTACTGGGCGGGCACGGCCTGCCTCGCCGCCGGATCGCCGGCGGAGCTCGACCTCGACGCGAACGGGATCCTCGACGAGTGCGAGAACCTCGGCGCGCCGTACTGCTCGCCGGCGATCCCGAACTCATCCGGCCTTCCGGGCGCGATGAGCGTCCTCGGCTCGACCGAGGTTTCGGTGAACGACCTGAAGCTCGGCGCGACGTCGCTGCCCCAGGTCTCGTTCGGCTACTTCATCGCATCGCTGACGCAGGCGACGCCGACGATCCCCGCGACGAGCCAGGGACGCCTCTGCCTCGGAGGAGCCGTCGGGCGCGGCGTCGGCGGCGGCGTGAAGCAGTCCGGGCTGACAGGCACCTTTTACGGCGTCGTCAACGTGAACGCGGTCCCGCAGCCGACGGGCAACGTCGCGATCCTCCCGGGCGACACTTGGAGCTTCCAGGCCTGGCACCGCGACGCGAACCCGAACCTGACGTCGAACTTCACCGACACGGTGTCCGTGACCTTCGAGTGATGTGGATGGACCTGTCCCCCTCTCGAGGGTGGGGACAGCGCCAGTGGACACGGCGAGCGTGCGCGTCTCGCCGTGTCGCCTTAGGCTGCGTGAATGGGCGCGGGCGAAGGCGCGCGCTTCGGTTCCAGGATCGCTGCGAAGCGCAGCCCATCGATGACACGTTCCTTCCGCACCACTCTCGCCGCCGCGATGCTCGTCGGAGCCGTCGCGTCGAGCCGACCCGCGCTCGCCCAGCTCGTCCTCGGATCGACGATCTCTCCGACCGGGAACCGCTGGCCGAACTTCCAGGTCAACCTGTTCAGCCTGCTCCAGCCGTTCGACGAGGTCTGGACCGACTCCGACGTCCACGGTCTGGCGTACGACGAGAGCACGCAGACGGTCTACCTGCTCGACCGCGGCCGCTTGTTCCGCACCAGCCGAGACGAGCTCGGACCGCCGGCGAACATCGCGGACCCCGTGGCGGACCTGGGTCTGCTCGACGCCGACGGCCTCGCCTGGAACGCGGGCACGCTCTACGTGTCCACGGCCCGTCGGATCTACCGCGTCTTCCTTCCCTCTGGCATCGTCTCGCAGCTCGTCGACCTCTCGAACGGCCCCGCAGGCGCGGGCCTCGCCGGCCTGGCACCGGGGCGGACACCGGACATCCTCTACGCGGTGAACAACGACGCGACCTACGTCGACTCCTTCGGGACGTCCGGCACCGGCCTCGTCGAGATCGACCTGTCGACGTCGCCGCCGACGCACTCGCTGATCGCTCCATACCCGGGCGTGATGACGAGCAGCGAGGGCCTGGCCGCCGATCCGTTCGGGCGCCTGTATCTGTTCCGCGCGAACGGCTTCCAGTCCCGCGTCTACGACCTCGACGAGGGGGCGTACGTCGGATTCGCGCCAAACCCGCTGACCATCCCCTCCACGCGGGGCGGCATCACGTGGGTTCTGGGACAGCCGGGTGTGCTCGGCACGCCTTTCTGCGACGCGACCGCCAACAGCACCGGTGAACCGGGCGACATCTTCGCCGGTGGCCGGGCGACGATCGCGCCCCCCGGTGTGACGCTCATCGCGTCGTCGCTGCCGCCGCAGGCGCTCACGCTCTTCCTCACGAGTCGCACGCAGGGGCCGCCCTCGTCTCCGGGGGTGAGCTCGGGAATCCTCTGCCTCGCCGGCAGCGGCATCGGGCGCTTCCTCGAGCCCGGCCAGGTCCAGCCCGCGGACGCCGACGGATCGGCGGAGATCCAGTTCCCGCTCACGTCGCTGCCCACCCCCACCGGGTTCGTCTCTGCGATTCCGGGAGAGACCTGGTCGTTCCAGGCGTGGCACCGCGACGTCGGCGGCACGTCGAACTTCACGAGCGGCGTCGCCGTCACAGTGCGCTAACGAATGCTCGCTGCCCTGATCGTCGCGGGCGCCGCCGCGGCCGCGACTCCCGGTGACGAGCGGCCGAACGTCCTCGTCCTGCTCGCGGACGACCTCGGGTGGATGGACGTCGGGTTCAACCACCCGGACACGTTCTACGACACGCCCGCGATCGATCGCATCGCGCACGAGGGCGTACGGCTGACGCGCGCGTACGCAGCGTGCCCCGTCTGCAGCCCGACGCGCGCGAGTCTTCTGACCGGCCGTCACCCCGCGCGCCTCGGGACGACCGACTACTTCGGGGCACCGCAGCCCGAAGCGATCGTCGCCGCCGCGCGCGAGGGAGCGAAGCGACTGCGACGGTTCCAACGGCTGCCGCTCCTCCCGGCCCCCTACGTCGACCGCCTCGTCCACGAGGAGGTGACGCTCGCCGAGGTCCTTCGCGGCGCGGGGTACGCGACACTCTTCGCGGGCAAGTGGCACCTCGGCGGCGACGGGTTCGATCCAGCGACGCAGGGCTTCGACGTCAACGTGGGCGGACACCACCGCGGGGGCCCCTACGGCCGAGGCCGCTACTTCCACCCCTTCGACATGCCGAACCTCGCGTCGGAGGAGGGCGATCACCTCCCCGCGCGACTCGCAGAGGAGACCTCGGCCTTCATCGAGGGCCATCAGGACGAGCCGTGGTTCTGCATGCTGAGCTTCTACTCCGTGCACACGCCGCTCATGGGCCGCCCGGACCTCGTGGAGCGCTACGAGGCCAAGCGAGCTCGTCTCGGACTGGAAGCGAGCTGGGGCACCGAAGGGGAGCGACGCGTGCGCCTCGTCCAGGAGCACGCCGTGTACGCCGCCATGGTCGCCGCGATGGACGAGGCCGTCGGCGAAGTCCTGGCGACGCTCGACCGTCTCGAGCTCGCGGACGACACGATCGTGGTCTTCTTCTCCGACAACGGAGGGCTCTCGACGAGCGAAGGGCATCCGACGAGCAACCTGCCGCTTCGAGCCGGCAAGGGATGGCTCTACGAGGGAGGCGTCCGCGAGCCCTGCGCGATCCGCTGGCCCGGTCGCATCGAAGCGGGGACCGAGACCGACGTTCCCGTGCAGTCGGTCGACTTCCTCCCGACCCTCGCCGCGGCGGTCGAGGCTCCCGTTCCCGAGGGCGTCGCGCTCGACGGCATCGACCTCGTGCCCCTCCTCGTCGGAGGCAAGGCACCCGAGCCGCGCGCTCTCTTCTGGCACTACCCCCACTACGGGAACCAGGGCGGATTCCCGGGCGGCGCCGTGCTGGAAGCAGGCTGGAAGTACGTCGAGCGCTACGGCGACAAGTCCGTCGGCGAACTCTACGACCTCGCGCGGGATCCCTCGGAGGCGACCGACGTCGCGCGTTCCGAGGAGGCACGCGCCAAGAGGTTGCGCGAGCGACTCGCCGCCTGGCGCGAGGAGGTCGGCGCGGTGATGCCGACCCCCAACCGCTGATCGGGAGACGAAAAAAAGCCGGGAGCACCCTGCATCGATGCTCCCGGCCCGGTTCACCCGAACCCCGGGTCAGGTGCCGATCTTGCGCGAGAAGACCTCGCGGACCGCGATCAATGCCGGACGCGAGACGTCGGCAGCGCCGATCGGCCAGATCTCGTCGAACGCCTCGCCGTCACGCGGGTGCTGGATGGCGCAGAAGAGCTGGCGGTTGTCGCCGGTGAACTCCGGGCCGCACACCTCGCTGCCCGGCACCGAGCTCAGGAACTGGCGCAGCACGCCGCGAGCGGCGCCCGTGACCGGTACCGCGAAGATGCCGTCGTTCACGCCGAAGCCGGCGCTGCCGCTGAAGAACATCCCGTCGGTCGAGATCCACAGGTTCCCGTTCTCGTCGTGGACGAGGTTGTCGGGGTCCGAGATCGGGCTGACGCCGGCAGCGATCGGATCCGCGATGTCCGCGAAGCGGGTGTCGTGGGCCGGAACCGCGGGGTCGCCGCACTTGACGAAGATGTTCCACGTGAACGTGGTCGCAGCCGCGTCGTCGTTGTCCTCGATCAGCTCGATGACGTGCCCGTGCTGGTTGCCCGTCCTGTCGTTCGGATCGCCGTTGTCGAACGTGTCGTTGCGCGGGTTCGCCTCGTTCGGGGCCGAGCTGACCTCGCGCCCGTTGACGATCCGCGTATCGCCCGGATCTCCGTCGCGTCGCGAGTTGTTCGTCAGCGCGATGAAGACGTGGTTCGACACGGGGTTCACCTCGATGTCCTCGGGGCGATCCATCGGAGTCGCGCCGAGAACGTCCGCAGCACCCCGCGTGTCGAGGAGGACCTCCTGCTGGCTGGTGTAGCCGGCCTGGTCGAGCGCGTTGCCCGCGTGCCAGACGAGGGGGAGCCACTCGCCCGTTCCCATCTCGTCACCGACCGTCGATCCCGCGTCGAAGCGCGCGACGTACAGCACGCCGTCGTCGAGGAGCGACTTGTTCGCCGCGCGGTTGTTGCGGTCGTACGAGCCGTTCGAGACGAACTTGTAGACGTACTCGAAGCGAGCGTCGTCGCCGGAGTAGATCGCGACGCGATTGTCCGGAGCGAGGGCCGAGGAGGCACCTTCGTGCTTGAAGCGACCAAGAGCCGTGCGCTTCTTGGGCGTGTCGTTCGGATCGTACGGATCGATCTCGACGATGTAGCCGAAGCGGTGGTATTCGTTCGCGTCGGTCGAAAGGTCGAACCGATCGACGAAGCGCTCCCACTTGCGGCCGCTCTCGCCGCCCGGTGCGGCAATACGCGTGCTGAACCTGCGGGTGTCTTGATCGACGCTGTCGAAGTTCCCGAAGTACTGATCGAAGTTCTCCTCGCAGGTGAGGATCGTGCCCCACGGGGTCTTGCCCCCCGCGCAGTTGTTGAGGCAACCGAGCACCTCGGTGCCCGTCGGATCTGCGCTCGTCTTCATCCGATCGTCACCGCGGAGCGGGCCCGTGATCTCGTGCGGGCTCGACCCGGTGATCCGGCGGGTGAAGGCCGAACCCATCTGGAAGTTCCACTTCCGGCTGAAGTCGAGCGCGACCTCGACGACCGAGAAGCCGTGAGCCTCGATCTCGGTCTCGACCTGCTCGCGGGTCGGGTTCGACGAGCTGTAGCCCGGGAACATGTCCGAACCCTTCGTGTATTCGTGGTTCACGACCATGAGAGCCCGACGGCTGAAGAGGTTCTTCAGGATCGGGTACGTGGAGCCGACGAAGCGGTCGACGGCCGGGACGAGCTGGCCCGTCGACTCGACCGCGAGCTTCACGCGGCGCTGAAGCGGATACCAGAGAACCAGGTCGGCGTTGAACCCGAACTGCTGGGACTGCGAAGCGGCGGTCTGGTTGTTGACGTCGAACTCGGGCGCTCCGGCGAAGAGCGGGTCACCCCACTTGAGGATCACCTGGTAGCGGTAGTTCGGGGGGACGCGAATGTCCGGCTCGCTGCCGTCGCCCGTCGGAACGGTGCGGAACGTCAGCGAATCACCAGGTTCCCCGGCGTTGCCGCCAGCAGGAGCAGCTTCGGCCGGTCGACTGAGAACGAACGTGGCGGCCGTTGCGGCCGACCCTTGGACCATCGTGCGCCGGGTGATGGCGCGCCGAAGGACGCTCTGGAAAGACTCGGATGCGGTAGGTCGCTCGGGGGTTCCGGGAAGGTTGTCGACGAAGCCGTCGTCCTCCCACTTTTCCTCGCGCGGCTCGACCTCGGGATCTGTGTTCACCATGGGTTGACCTCCTTGTGCTGGGTCCATGGATTGGGGGCGGAAACCAGGCGCGCAAGGAAGCACGTCGTGCGATTCGACGCGTGAATACGCGGTCAGCAGCGAATCAAGCGTCGCGCGCGCTGCCATAACCCCTTCACCTCCCGCGTCGAACGAAGGGCGCAGTGCAATGCAGTGTCGCGGCCGAAGCGCGCGCGAGGTCGAGAGAACGGACGAGTGTGAAGCTCGACCTACGGCGTCTTTGACGAAACGCAAAGCCGGCCGACGACTGGCGTCGCACGAATCGCGAACGGACTGCTCGCGAACGCACGCCGCCAGCGAACGAGTTCGACGCACTCGTGATCGACTCTGGTGACAATGTCCGGCTAGATTCGCAAGGATGACATCAAGGCGAAATCATCGTGGCGGTCTCTCGTGCCGCGCATTCGTCCGAGCGGAGCACGAAGACACGCAGCGGCGCCCGAGCCGTCGCCGTTCACTTTGAGTGCGACGCTCCTCATCCTGCTCAGCGAATCGGACCGCCAGACGATCCCCTGGGCGCACCGCTTCGCGAAGGCGTACGGCGACACTCTCGGCATCCTCTGCGTGACCGAGCAGCCGTCTCCGCACTTCGATGTCGTCACGGACGACGAGAGCGATCTCCCCGACGTCGTTCGAGCGGCGCAGGAGGCCATCGGCGACGGCAACGGACGCCGCCCCGCCCTCTACGACTGTCGAGGGCCGAAGCGACGCCGCGCGATCCTCGATGCCGCGCGTGAGCTCGGTGCGAAGCGCCTCGTCCTCGACCTCCCGGAGCGTGAGGACGACGGCGACGAGGCGCGCGCCGTCGTCCGGAGCCTCGCGCGCGCTGCGCCCGAGGACGTCCTGGTGCTGGATGTCGCCGGACTTCGCGAAGCGCCGCGGCGCGTGCTCGTTCCTCAGATCGGCGGCGGAGGCGGATTCGCACTCCGGCTCGCAGCCCGGGCCTTCGCCGGCCCCGAGTGTCCCGTCGTCGCGCTGGCCGATCCGTCGGCGGAGCCGCGCTCGAACCGGATCTTCGCCAAGGCGAAGTCGCGCGCGAGCGAGGACGTCCGCGAGTCCATCCAGCAGGAGACGCCGACGACGTCCCTCGACGAGGCGGTGGCAACCACCGTGCGCACGAGCGACTTCGTCCTCTTCGACGCTGCCGCGGCAGACCGCGTCCCGCGGCTCCTCACGCGCCTCGAGTCGACGCGGCAGGAGCACCCCGACTGGGCCTTTGCGACCGGCGTCGCCCGCGCCGCCGAGGCGGCGGGGCCTGGTCAGCTCGAGCGGCTCGTCGAGCGCGTGCGACTGCACCTCCCGACCCTCGACCGCGATCGGCGCCGGGAGCTGTACGAGACGCTGGAGCGCGGCGGCACCCTCTCGGCCGACTTCGTGGTGATGATGATGCTCAGCGCTGGTATCGCCGCGTTCGGGCTCGTCCAGTCCTCGGCCAGCGTCGTCATCGGCGCGATGCTCGTCGCGCCGCTCATGACGCCGATCGTCGCCGCCGGGATGGCGCTCATCCAGGCGAACCGAAAGCTGTTCCGAACGTCGATGACGGCGATGGCGAGCGGCGTCTTCGGCGGAGTGCTGGCCGCGGCCATCGTCGGCCTCCTGAGTCCGTGGGACGACCTCTCCGCCGAGATCGTCGCGCGAGGATCACCGAACCTCTTCGACCTCGGGATCGCACTCCTGTCCGGAATCGCGGCCGCGTTCGCCCTCGCGCGGCCGGGGCTCGCCGGGACACTCGTCGGCGTCGCGATCGCCGTCGCGCTCGTGCCGCCGCTCGCCTCGTCCGCGATCGCGGCGGTGAAGGGCGAGGCGAGCATCGCGGGCGGCGCCGCCCTCCTCTTCGTCACCAACTTGATCGCGATCCTGCTGGGGGCCGCCCTCGTCTTCCGCCTGTTCGGCCTCGGCGTCACACGCCGCGGCGAGCCCTACCCGCCGTGGGTCCGCGTTGCGTTCGCTGCGATCGCGATCGCGCTGGTCCCGATCACCTACGTCCTCGGACGCGGACTGCAGGCGCAGCTGACGCGGGGCATCGATCGCCCCTGGGCACGGCCCCTCGCCTCCTCGCTCCGCGCCGACATCGAGGCGCGCATCGCGAGCGAGGGCGACGTCGAGCTCGTCCTGATGGCCGAGTCGGGAATCGAGCACGGCTTCGGAGTCGAGGTCGTGCTCTCGACCACCGGCCCGAGCCGGCGTGAGATCGAGAACGACATCCGCGCGCTCGTCGCGCGCGCGAAGGGCGAGGACGCGCCGGTGAAAGTGATCACGCTGAAGCGCGCGGACGACGAGTGATCACTCGCCGCCCGCGCGCCTCTGCAAGAGTCCGCTGCTATCGGAAGCTCGCTACTGCCAGACGACCTCGAGGGCGTCCGACAGGTTGGTGCGCGTTCCGAGGAGGTCGCGGTACCAGAACTGGAAGTTCGTCGTCGTGCCCGCGATGGCGAAGCCCGAGAGCGGCGCGATGGCGAGGTTCGGCGTAAGGCGCGCTTCCGCGTTCACGTCGGCCTGGAGGACCGGGGCAAGTCGCACGACGCTGCCGTCGACGCAGCGGAAGCCGTCGCCGAGCACCACCTGGGTCTGGGTCGGCCCGAAGAAGTAGATCCCCGCCGCGCCGACCGGCACGTTGGACGTGACGAGCGTGAAGTCGTTGTCGAGCGGATCCGCGCTACCCTCACCCCGGATCTCCGCGGCGAGGCCCGAGGAGTTCGGGTTGGACACGCAGTAGGCCGAGCCGACGACGTCGCTGTTACAGTCGATCCCGACGATGCGCAAGAAGTCGATCCCCGCCTCGACGACGGAGGCCGTGCCGAGGTCCGCGATCGAGAAGCGAAGACGCGTCTGCGCGGTCGGACTCGCAACGTCGAGGACGCGGTACGTGAAGACCTCCCACCCATTCGTGTCGGTCAGCACGTCCAGCGGGGTCCACGTCGCGCCGTCGTTCGTCGAGATGTCGACGTCCATCACATCGGCGCCGCCCGAGTTGAGCCAGGCAGCGAAGCTGACGTAGGGGTCGGCAGCGTTCGTGAGGTCGAGTGCGCGGCTGATGAGCCGCGTGGGGCCGCCGTCGACGTCCGTGTTGCCCGGCGCATTCTCGGTCAGGAAGCAGCGCCCGGAACCGTCGAAGTCGGTCGGAGGGTCGTTGCGCGCGCCCCCGCCGGTCGGAACCTCGGGCGGAACCGTCCAGGCGCCCGTGCTCAGGTTGACGTTCTCGACGCTCCAGTCGACGCCGCTCTCGGCGTTGTCGACCAGGAATTCGTTCGTGGCGCAGGCGCTGAAGGTGCGCGTCCACGAGTCGCCGCCGGTGCCGTCGCCGTTGCCGTCGAACGCCGTCCCGAACGGGTTGGCGAGCACGTTTCCGTTCGCGGCGACCTGGTAGAGACCGGCGAAGCTGAGCTGACCGGTGGGCCGAAGCACGACCTCGTTGCCCGCGATCAGGTACTCGTCCCACTCGAGGTCGATGCGGACGTCGTCCGCCGTCCCGAAGGTGTCGTCTCCCCCGGCGTAGCGAAGCAGGAAAGCGTTCGGACTGTTGACCGTCGCCGGGTCGAGGATCTGGTCGAAGCGCAGCGAGAACGACGCGAGGTCACCGACGAGCGCGCCGCCGTCGGACGGCAGGCCGTCCGCGAGGACGAGCTTGGGCGAGGGGAGCGTCTCCGTGAGGGCGCGCAGCGCGTTGACGCGACCGCCGCCGAGGAGCCCTTCCAGCCCGGGGTTCTGGGCGTCGATGTTGTCCCCGGTCGCGATGAGCTGGGCGGCGACCTGATCGCGCGTCCAGGACGGGTTCGCCGACCAGATCAGCGCCGCGACGCCAGCGGCGTTGGGAGCCGCCATGCTCGTGCCCGACTTGTTGCCGTACGTGTCGTTCAGCGTGGTCGAGAGAATGTCTGACCCGGGCGCAGAGATGTCGACGCCGGTGCCCCAGTTGCTGAACCCGCTCTTCGCGTCGCTCGACGTCGTGCTGACGACGAGGAACGTCTGGTGGAACGCCTGGCGCGCCGGGTTGAGCTGAGACCCGTTGCCGGCCGAGTTGAAGTGCAGGACGCCCTGGTCGTACAGGTAGTCGAACGCCGCCGTCACGACCGGGTCACCGACCCAGCCGTTGATGTTGTAGCTCGTCGTGATGATCTGCGCGCCGTTGTCGGTGCCGTACGCGAACGCCTCGGAGATGTCCGCGGCCGTCCACGGCTGCCCGAGCGCGTAGAACTGGATCGGCATGATCGTCGCCTCGCCCGCGGTGCCGGCGACGCCCGTCGAGTTGTTCGTGCGCGCGCCGGCGATACCTGCGCAGTGCGTACCGTGGTCGTCGGACCCGTTCGGGTTCGGGTCGGCGTTGTCGAAGACGAAGTCGAAGCCGTTGACGTCGTCGACGTATCCGTTGCCGTCGTTGTCGACCCCGTCACCCGGGATCTCGCCGCTGTTCGTCCAGACGTTGGGCGCGAGGTCCACGTGGTCGAGGTCGACGCCGTCGTCCGTGACCCCCATGACGACGCTGGCGTCGCCGAGCGTGATGTTCCACGCGGCGTCGTTCTGCATCAGCGGGTGGTGGTACTGCGAGCCGAAGAGCGGATCGTTGGACGAGGCCTCGCGCGGATCGCCGACGAGGCCGACGTTCGGCGAGGTCCACAGGACGTCGGGCCGGGCTTCGAGCGCGAGGCGCATCCGCTCGGCGTCGACGCCCTCGGGATCGAACTCGACCAGGACGAGCGTGGTGAACGTGTCCTCGCCTCGCCGCTGCCAGGAGAGGAGGGTCCGGGCGTCCTCGAGCTCCAGCCCGGGCTCGATCGTCGGGAGGTCGAGATCGACGACGGCCGCAGAGGCGTCGGCGAGGCGGGCCTCGGAGGTGAGGCACACGATGACCTCACCGGGGATCTCGATTCGTTCGAGGGGTTCGACCTCCTGGGCGGCCGCGAAGGGAGCGGCCGCGAGGGGTGAGAGGAGGACGATCAAGGCGTGTCCGAGCGAGCGCATGGGATCCTTGGCTGTGGAGACGGGAGACGTGAGAGATCGCGCCAGGCTACCCGACGGGTCGGCGCCCGCGAAGGTCGCCGTGCGCCGGCACAAGACAACTCACACGTCTCTTATCGCGAACGATCAGCCCGGACGTCGCTGACGACCTGTCGCACGTAGCGAGTCCAGACGTCGTCCTCCCCCACCGAGTCGGCGAGGAGGGCCTCTGCGTCCCCGAGCACCTCGATCGCCTCCTCGACCTCGCCCTTCGCGACGAGAGCGAACCCGAGGCGCGCGGCGGCCCTGCCGCGCGACTCGAGGTCGTCGGCCGGCAGGCCGTGCGCGTCCTCGACGAGCTCGCGGCCGAGCGCCTCGGCCTCGTCGATGCGATCGAGCTCCAGCAGGAGATCGGCGAGCGCGCCGCGGGTCTCGATCGTCTCCGCGTCGACCCGTCCGCGCGAGCGATCGAATGCCTCGATCGTCGCCCGGTACTCCGCCTCGGACTCCTGCCACCGCTCGGCCCGATTCAGGACCAGCGCGCGATTCGCGCGCGCGCGAAGGGTCGTCAGATGCTCGGCGCCGAACGTCCGCTCGCTCGACGCGACGTCCGCATCCGCGACGCTCATGAGCTCGTCGATCGGGGCATCGGCCGTGAAGAGGATGTCGAGGAGAGCCCGCCGGCGATGTTGCGTCGCCGCCGCGTCAGGACCGGACGACCGAAGCGTCTCCTCGTACGCGCTGCGGATCTTCGACACCGCGGCGCCGGTGTCCCCCACCGCAAGAGCGACTTCGCTCAGGCACGCGCGGAGTGCGAGGCACTCGTCGTGCTGTTCACCCAGCCGCGCGACGGCATCGCCGAGTGTGGACACGAGGACGTCGCGCGCGTCGTCCGTGCGCCCGGCCCCGAGGAGCGCCATTCCAAGGTTCCTGCGCAGCTTGAGCAGGTCCGGATGGTCCGCCCCGAGGCTCGGCGACGCGAGGAGGATGCACTCCTCGAGACGTTCGGCCGCCTCTTCGTGCTCGCCCCGGGCGAGGAGGTTCGACGCGACGTTGCCGAGCCCGGTGAGCGTCCGCGGATGCTCTTCGCCGAGCCCGCCGCGATCGAGCTCGTAGGCCTGCTCGAAGTGTCGTCCCGCCCGCTCGACCTGCTGGTCGGACGCGTAGACGACACCGAGCGCGGTGTGGACGATCGACAGCATCGACCAGTGCGGTGCGTCGAACGCGCGCGCCTCGGCGAGCGCTGTCTCCGCGGCAGCGATCGACGCGGGGAACTCCCCGGCGGCCTTCTCGGCGTAGGCGAGACGCACGAGCGTGTACACGCGCTCCTCCCTGGCGTCGAGCGTCGTCCCGTCCTGTCGCTCCGCGATGCCGCGGAGGATCTCGGTCGACTCGTCGAGTTGGCCCAGGCGGCCGAGGGTCCCCGCGCGGCGGCTGGCGGTACGCATGGCGTCGTGAGAGTCGCCCTCCCCCGCGCGCGAGAACGACTCGAGGGCTCGTTCGGCGTGTAGAGCGCTCTCCTCGTAGCGACCGAGGAAGTCGTAGAGGTCTGCAAGCATCGAGTGGATGGCGGCGATCGCTCGCGGCGAACCCGATGCGGCGACGCCCGTCTCGCCCGCCTCCAGGCGGCGCGCAGCGTCGTTCACGACGTCGAGCAGCAGGACGTCCTTGCCGCGATCCGGACGGTCGGACGGGACGGTGGCGGCGAGGAGGTCGCTGCGAACGAAGTCGAGGACCGTCCGCGCGACGTCGCGCTCTTCCCTCGCGCGCACGAGTCCGAGCACGGTGCCGACGCCGCCCACGACGAGCGACAGGAACACCGCGCCTGCGGCGATGGTCACGGCGCGGTGGCGGCGAACGAGCGTCCGCGCGCGATACCACGTGCTCGGTGGCGCGGCCTCCACCGGACGCCGGTCGAGGAACCGCTGCAGGTCGGCGGCCAGCGCGATCGCCGAGGGATAGCGACGCGCGCGGTCCTTCTCGAGGCAGCGCATCACGATCCAGTCCAGGTCGCTCGGGACGCGTCCCGCGCCGGTCGACTCATCGCCTGCGGCGCGCCGCCGGCGACGGCCAGGCGACTCGGGCTCGGTCTCGAGAACCGCGTGGAGCAGTCCGGCGATGCCGAGTTCCTGGACGTCGAACGGGGGCGCGCCCGCGATGAGCTCGTACATCAGCACTCCGAGCGAGTAGACGTCCGCCCGCGTGTCGAGGTCGAGCTCACCGGCGACCTGCTCCGGGCTCATCGACGAAGGAGTCCCGAGCATCTCCCCCGCGATCGACAGGTCGCTCCGCGCCCCGCCGAAATCGTCGAGGATCTTCGCCACGCCGAAGTCGATGACCTTGGCCTGCGCCACGCCGTCGACCTCGAGTACGAGGACGTTCGAAGGCTTCAGGTCCCGGTGCACCACGCCGCGCTGGTGCGCGTGGGCGACGGCGCGGCAGACGGATCCGACGAGCTGGATCCTCGCCCGCAGCCCGAGGCCGGCGGCATCGCAGTACGTCGTGATCGGCTCGCCGTCGACGAACTCCATCGCGAAGTACGGGACGCCCGAAGGCGTCGTGTCGGCGTCGAACACCCGCGCGATCCCCGGGTGCTCCATGCGCGCGAGGACCTGACGTTCGGCCTCGAAGCGCGTCCGGGCCGAGGCCGAGAGGAGTCCCTCGTGCAGCATCTTCAGGGCAACGCGACGGTGGACGGGCTCGGTCTGCTCGGCGAGGAAGACCGTGCCGAAGCCGCCCGATCCGAGGACCTCGACCAGGTGGTACGGGCCCACGTCGTCGCCCGCTCGAAGCGGCGATCGCGCACGTCCGGCCGGCTTGGCCAGCGGGCTCGGCGCCGCCTCGATCGCTTCGAAGAGACCGGCTCGGCGCGCGGGCGCACCGAGCAGCACCCGCGCCCGCGCGCGGAC
>JBCCSK010000069.1:0-20180 GCA_039200205.1 Planctomycetota bacterium | reverse complement strand
GTGAGCGACAGACCGAGGCGGCGCATGACCATGCTGTCGTCGGGGCGACGGTCGAGGAGCTCGCTCCAGACCTCGGCGGCCTGGTCCCAGAGCCGCTTCGCTTCGAGCTCTTCCGCCCGCTTCGCGAGGGCCTCGTCGCGACTCTCGTCCCGGCTCACCGCCGCGGACCAGGGGTCGGCGAAGCTCGGCGTCGCGCCCTGGCCGCGCGTCAGGAACGGCGCCGCCTCGTCGACGCGCCCCGCGCGACGCAGCGCCGTGCCGTAGACGAGCTGAACGTACGCGTCATCCGGCGCGCGCTCGCGGGCGACCTTTGCCTGCTCGACGGCCTCACTGACATCGTCCGCGAGGAGGGCGGCTCTGGCGAGGCAGAGGGGCCCGTCCGGTTCCCCGGGAAGTCGCTCCGCGGCGCGCTCGAACGAGTTGCGCGCGGCGACGACGTCGCCGGCTTCCAGCTGCCAGAGTCCCCGCCGGCGCCAGGCGGGCCCGTACCCGGGCTCGAGCTCGAGGACCTCGGCCATCAGTCTCGCGGCGCGATCGACGTCGAGGGCCTGCCGCGCCTTCAGCGCAGCGCGGTACGCGGTCTGTGCATCGTCGGGCTCGATCGCGAATGCTGCCTCGTAGGCGTCGGCGGCCTGGGCGGGCAGTTCGTTCGTCTCGTAGGCGCGGGCGAGGGCGCGCCAGCTCTCTGCTTCGCGCGGTCGCGCCGCGACGGCCTCGGTGAGCCCGCTCAGCTCCGAGAAGGCGTCCACGTCGAGAACGTCCTCGACGGCGGCGAGGTCGGGCGGTTCGATCGCAGACGGCGACGCTCCACCGCAGCTCAGCGCGAGCCCGAGGGTCGCTGTGAGGGGGAAGAGCGGGCGAGACATGGCAGCGGATTGTGCCAGAAGCCTGCCCTCGTCTGCGCCGTGAGACACCCCGTCGCTGGTTGTCTGCATCGCGAGCCCGTGCGAAAAACTGGGTGGGCCACGAGACCCCTCGACCGATGCACTCCGACACTCCCATCCTCGACGCACACCGACTGCGGCTCGCGCGCACGTTCGCCGAATTCGTTTCCCAGCTGGGCGATCAGCTCCTCGTGATCGGGCCCGGCGACGGCGTGACGATGCAAGCGCTGCGCGGCAGAGGGCGTTCGGTCCGCGGAGTCGACAACCGCCCCGATCGCGTCGAGGCGTGCGTCGCCGCGGGACTCGAGGTCGTCGAGGGTGACCCGTGCGCGCTGCCGGACGAGGATCGCTCGATCGACGTCGTCGTCCTTCGCGACGTGCTCTCGACCGCGGAAGATCCGGAGGCCGTCGCTCGCGAAGCATGGCGCGTCGCGCGAACGTGCGTCGTCCTCGCCGAATCCGAGTACACCGCCGGGCTGACGTCCCAGGCGATGGCCGAGTGGCTGGACGCGCTCGTCGACGAGGTCCGCTTCTCCCGCGGGATTCCGGCCGTCCATCCGCTCGATGCGGACGAGATGCTCGGGCTCTTGCCCGAAACGCCCGACGTCGTCGAGACGCGCAGCTTTGGCCTGCTGACGCGCGTCCCTGCCGAGGAGGTCGACGCGATCGTGGCTGACGCCGTCGCGACAGGGTCGGCGACGTCTGCGCAGAAGGCCCAGGCTGCCGCTCTTCGCGAAGATGCGGCCAAGGGTGAGGTCACTCTGCCCGGCATCCGAGCGCTCGTCGCGTTCCGCGGCGCGCCGCCGGTCGACGCGGCGTCGGACCAGGTCGCATCGGCGCGCGGCGAGGTCACGCTACGAACGCTCGAGCTCGACGACGTTCCCGCGATGCTCCGGCTCCACCCCGCTCCCTCGCAGCAGCGCTTCGTCGCCCCGAACGTCGCATCGCTCGCCCAGGCAGCGCTGGCGCCTCATGTCTGGTATCGGGCAATCGCAGTCGGCGGCACGCCGGTCGGCTTCGCGATGCTCGACGTCGACCCTGCCCGGTCCGACGCGCCGTTCCTGTGGCGCTTCATGGTCGACGCCCGTCAGCAGCGACGCGGTGTCGGGCGGCGCGCGCTCGAGCTCGTCTGCGAGCACTTCGCGGCAGAGGGCGCCGGCGCGCTCCACACGAGCGTCGTCGAGGGACCGGGCAGTCCGCGTCCGTTCTACGAGTCCGTCGGCTTCGAGGCGACGGGTGCGATCGAGGACGGAGAGACGGTGCTCCGCCGTGCGCTCGAGCAGCGAGCGGCTCAGAATGCATAGTTGACGCCGAAGAGCAGGCCCCAGTGACCGTACTCCGACTCCACGGTTCCGGCGGCTCCCTCCTCACCGTCCATCTCCGGGTCGAACGCGCGAAAGAAGCGACCCTCGACGTACGCGCGCAGCGAGTCCGTCAGCCGCGTCGTGCCGCCGACCATGAACTGGGCCGCCGGCGAGCTGCCCGAGTAGCTCTGGCTGCCGCCCAGCGAACCGCCCTCCAGGTCGATGTCGATCTCCGTCGCGTAGCCGAAGCCGAGCCCGACGTAGGGCTTGACCTTCCAGTCCGGCGCGAACGTGTAGTACGCGTTCAGCATCAGGGCGGTCGACGCGTAGTCGCCGCCGTCCGCGACCGTCGCGCCGCCGGCGGTGAACTCGTCGACGTCGTTCGTGCGGTAGGTGTAGTCGAGTTCGACGGCCCAGTTCTTCGTGAAGTCGTAGCCGACCGCGGCGCCCGCGAGGAAGCCCGCGTCGAACGAGCCGTCGCCGCTCGCGTTCGAGGCGCCCGCGCCGGTCAGCTCGATCGTGTCGTCCTCCAGGATTCCTGCGCCGCCGTACGCCTTGACGTAGAGGCCGGATTCGTCGTCCGCGGCTCTAGGCGCAGGGCCGGTCGCCGCGCAGGCTGTGGCCAAGAGGGCGGTGGAGTGGAGGGAGAGGCGCAGGGCGTTCGTCGTCGTCATCGGTTGGCTCATGGGCGTGGGTCGTTCGGAACCGTTCATGCGACGTTGTTCGCGGGGACGCGCGCTCGGCCGTGACAGAGGCGTCATTCGCGCGCGGATCTGGAATGACGCCGCCGTCATTTGGAGGCGCGCGAGCCGCGGCCAGAATGGGCGCATGAGCCGCCTGCTCCTGGTCGACGACGATCCCAAGCTGAGGGAGGGGATCCACGCCGGCGTCGTCGCGCGCGGCTACGAGTGCGACACGGCCGAGGACGTCGCCGAGGCCGATGCGCGTCTCGATACGGCGACGGCGTACGACCTGGTGCTGCTCGACATCACACTTCCGGACGGCAGCGGCTGGGACGTTCTCGAGCGGCTTCGTGCGCGCGGGGACGAGACGCCCGTCATCTTCCTGACGGCGCGCCACGCTCCCGACGATCGGGTGCGCGGCCTGCGTCTAGGCGCCGACGACTACGTGATCAAGCCGTTCGAGTTCGAGGAGCTCGTCGCGCGCATCGAGGCCGTCCTGCGGAGGCACCGCCCGCCGCTCGTGTACGTCATCGGCGACGTTCGCCTCGACCTGACCGCGCGGCGCGCGTGGCGCGGCGACCTCGAGGTCGAGCTGAGCAAGCGCGAGTTCGATCTCGTCGCCGCACTCATCGAGGCCGGCGGCGAGGTCCTGAGCCGGAGCGCGCTCCTCGAGCGCGTCTGGGACATGCGCGTCGACCCCGGGACGAACGTCGTCGACGTCGTCGTGAGCCGCGTGCGCAAGAAGCTCGACGTGAGCGGAACGCACTCGATCCGGACGGTCGTCGGCGAGGGCTACTGCGTCCGTGCCGAGCGGGTTCGTGCGTGACGGACCAGGGCTGGACCCTGCGGCGCCGAACCGCCGTGCAGTTCACGGCGGTGGTCACCGTGTATCTCCTCGTCGTCGGCGTGGGAATGTCACTCGCCTACCGAATGATCCTCGCCTCCGAGCTCGACGAGGAGGTCACGGAGCAGCTCGACGAGCTCCGACCGAGCTTCGCCGCGGGCGCCGGAGGTCCTGACGAATTCGAGCGCCTCGTCGCGCCGACCGGCCGCGAGGGCGCCGAGACTCCGATGGCGTGGAAGGCGCACGTGCTCGCGACGGGCGAGGCCTGGGGGCCGTACGGGTCGCCGCGTCTCACGAAGCACTTCTCGACGCCGGGGCCCGGCCTCGGAGAGACCGTGCGCGTCGAGGGCGTCCTCCGCCGTCGGCGCGCTGCGTTCGCGCCGGGGATCGAGGTCGACGTCGTTCTCGACGGGACCGACTGGATCGAGCGCGGCAGGATCGCCGATGCTCTGATCGCAGGGATCGTCGTGCTCGGATCGCTCCTCTCGCTCGTTGCGGGGCGGGTCTTCGGCCGACGGATCGCCTCTCTCGTCAAGCGCGTCGCGGCCGAGGTCGAGGCGGCGCGCGGGCCCGCCGCAGAGACCGCCGTCGAGATCCCGGGCGCCCCCGACGAGATCCGCGCGGTCGCCGAGTCGGTGACGGAGTCGCTGCGCGGGGCGAAGCACGAGGTCGAGCGGGCGAGGATGCTCGCGGCGGGTCTCGCCCACGACCTCCGCGCGCCCGTCCAGGCGCTCCTCACGAGCACGGAGGTCGCTCTGATGGAGCGGTCGGGCGACGAGCGGACCCGTTCGATGCTCGAGTCGCACCTCGACGAGCTCCGCGTGCTCGGCCGGACGATCGACAACCTCGTCGCGTTCGGCGCGCCGAGCGTCCACGGGACCGAGGAGACGTTCGTTCGCTTCGATCTCGCGCGGGAGCTCGAGCCGCGTCTGCGCAGCGAAGAGGACGAGGCGGCGCGGCGGGGCGTCTTCGTCGACGTCCTGCGCTCCGGCGACCTGGAGCTCGTCGGTGACCCGACGCTGCTCGTCCTCGCCGCGCGAAACCTCGTGGGGAACGCGATCGCCTGGAGTCCTGCGGGGGGGCAGGTCCAGATCGGTCTGCGCGGAGACGCCGAGAGCGTCGTCGTCACGGTCGAGGACGAGGGGCCCGGCGTGCCCGAGGGGCAGCGCGAGCGCATCTTCGAGCCGTTCGTTCGCGGCGACGCTGCGCCGGGCCGTCGCGCGGGCTACGGACTGGGCCTCGCGATCGTCGCTGCGGCCGCCGAGAGGCACGGCGGGAGCGTGGGCGTCGGTGATGCCGAGGAAGGGGGCGCGGCATTCGAGCTGCGGGTGCCCCGAGCCCGCTCCTGACCGTCGCTGCGACGGTTTCTCCGTCCGACCCGCAACCGGATTCGCTTCCGAACGTCCTGGCCGTGGACCGAGCCGAACCGCCGACCCGGTGCGGCGCAGCACGAACAGATCCACGGAGGAAACGGAGATGCGAATCGAACCGCAGGAAGACGAGGGGATCGACGATTTCGTCGTCGTCGAGGACGGCGAGTACGGGATGCGGGTCGCCGAGGTGCGGGAGTCCACGAACCCGGAGCGGACTTCCTGGATGCTCCGCCTCGAGCTCCTCGACGGCGAACGCGCGGGGCGCACGGCGGCGACGGACTGGCTCAACTTCACGACGAAGGGGATGCACCGCGTTCGCATCGTCCTCGGTGCGCTCGGCTTCGACGTCTCCGAGCCTCTCGAGGTGGAGGCGCACGAGCTCGTCGGACGGACGGCGAGCGTTCGTCTCGCCACCGCCGAGTCCGTCCGGGAGAGCGACGGCCGGCTCCAGCGCCGCAGTCGAGTGACCTACGACGGCTGGGCGCCGCACCACGCGCGAGAGGCCGCGCCGACGGCGGGCGGGTCGACGGGCGGGACGTTCGCGGCGGACGAGATGCCGTTCTGACCTTGGACCATGGACACGCGCGGGACTCGTCGGGAAGCTGGATGCGATGTCTCGCGTCCCGGAGATCGACGACGACCGCGTCGAAGCGGCGCTCGCGGCCGCGCGCGAGGCGCGATCGAAGGCGCACGCTCCCTACTCCTGCTTCGCCGTCGGCGCGGCGGTGCTCGATGACGCGGGCGGGCTCTATCGGGGCTGCAACGTCGAGAGCGCGAGCTTCGGTCTCACGCTCTGTGCCGAGCGGGCCGCGCTCGCCGCCTGGGTCGTGGGCCGGGACGAGGGCGCGCGCGTCGAGCTCGTCACGATTCGGACTGGCGCCAGCCGGCCCACTCCGCCGTGCGGCGCATGTCGGCAGTGGCTCGTCGAACTCGCCCCCGACGCCGTCGTGGTCTCGGAGTCCGTCGATGGCGAGATCGCGCGCTGGACCGCCCGCGAGCTCTTGCCCGACGCCTTCGAGGGGCCGGAGGGCGGGCCGTGACGCCCGGCCGCCGCGGTGACGCGGACGTACGGCGGCGGCTCGATGAGCTCCGCAGCGAGATCCTTCACCACGACAGGCTCTACTACAACGAGGGCCGGGTCGAGGTGTCGGACGCCGAGTACGACGCTCTCGTGAGCGAGCTGCGCGAGCTCGAGGACGAGAATCCGAGCCTCGTCACGTCGGACAGCCCGACCCAGCGAGTCGGTGCGCCGCTGCCCGAGGGCGACAGCTTTCCGAAGGTCCGTCACGCGGTCCCGATGCTCTCGATCGAGAGTCTCCACGCGGAGGAGGAAGCGCGCGACTTCGCCCTCAAGGTTCATCGATTCCTCGGCGTCGAGGAGGGCGAGGAGCTCCACTGGCACGTCGAACCGAAGTTCGACGGCGTGTCGGCGGCGCTCATCTATCGCGACGGTCAGCTCGAGCAGGGCGTGACGCGCGGTGACGGGCGCGTGGGGGAGGACATCACGGCCAACCTCCGAACGGTGCGCGACGTTCCCTTGACGCTCGACGTCGACGATCCGCCGGAGCTGCTTGAAGTGCGGGGCGAGGTCCTGATCGCTCGCGCGCGCTTCGACGCCTTCAACGCGTATCGCGAGCAGCGCGGCATGGCGCTGCTCGCGAACGCGCGAAACGCGACAGCGGGCGCGCTCCGCCGCAGCGACCCCGCGGAGGTCCGCCGCTACCCGCTCGAGTTCCACCCCTACGCCGTGGTGCGGTGCGATGGGTACGAGCTTCCGAACTCGCACCGCGAGCAGCTCCAGATGATCGAGGGCTGGGGGTTCTCCGGGACGGAGCAGGACGAGACCGTGCGTGGGATCGACGGCTGCCTGGCGTACCACGCGCGCATGGAGGAGCAGCGCGACGCGCTTCCCTTCGAGATGGACGGCATCGTCGCGAAGCTCGACGACGTCGATCTGCGCGCGCGTCTCGGGACGACCGCCCGCGCGACGAAGTGGCAGTACGCGCACAAGTTCGCCGCGATCGAGGCGACGACCGTCCTGCGCGCGATCGAGATTCAGGTCGGCGTCAACGGACGCCTGACGCCGAGGGCGCACGTCGACCCCGTCGAGGTTCTCGGCGTGACCGTGCGGCACGCGACGCTGCACAACGAGTCGAACGTCGAGAGCCTCGGCGTGCGGCCCGGCGACCGCGTCTTCGTCAAGCGCGCTGGCGACGTCATTCCGCAGATCACGGGCGTCGCGAAGGCAGGGGGCAAGAGGGCGCCGAAGGGCTGGGACGACGACGTGCCCGAGTCACTCCTCGATGGCGACGGGGAGGTTCGCCCGGGCGCGATCGTCCGCTTCGGCGAGGACTTCGCGATGCCGGAGCGCTGCCCTGCCTGCGGAACGGTCGTCGTGCGCGAGGGCAAGTACGTCCGCTGTCCCAACATCTACGGATGCCCACCGCAGGTGATCGGGCGGACGGTGCACATGGCGGGGCGAAGCGGGTTCGAGATCGACTCGCTCGGCGAGAAGATGATCGTCCAGCTCTTCGACGCCGGCCATCTCGAGACGCCGGCGGACCTGTTCGCGCTGCCGAGCATCGACGACGACGAGCTGATCGCGATCGAGCGCTGGGGTCAGAAGACCGTCGACAACCTGAAGGGGGAGATCGACGAGCGTCGGCACGTCCCGCTCGCTCGCTTCCTCGCTGCGCTCTCGATCCCCGAGGTCGGGGCGGCGACGGCCCGGCTCCTGGCCCGCAACTTCCACTCTCTCGAAGAGGTTCGGAACGCCGACGAAGAGCAGCTCGTGACCGTCGACGGGATCGGCGAGGAGGTCGCTGGACGGATCCGCGCCTGGTTCGAGGAGCCGCGGAACCTCGATCTCGTGGCGCGGCTCCTGGAGAACGGAGTCGAGATCGTGCCCGAGGAAGCCGCGGGGGGCGGAACCGCCTTCGAGGGCTCGACGGTGGTCTTCACAGGGACCCTGGAGGGCATGTCACGCTTCGAGGCCAAGAAGGCGGTCGAGGCCCAGGGCGGGCGCGTCGCCTCTTCCGTGAGCGGCAAGACCACCTTCCTGGTCCAGGGGGGCAAACCCGGGTCCAAGGCCAAGAAGGCCGAGGAACTCGGGGTCACCGTGCTCCTGGAGGACGCTTTCCTCGCCCGACTCGGCGGCGAGGGGTAGCTCGCGGGAGGAATGGCGGCGTCGTCGGACTACACTCCGGGACGCGATGTCCTCCGACGACGACAGCCAGATGAGCGGCGACGACGAGATCCGCGAGCTCGTCGATCGTGCCCACGAGGGTGATGCCGACGCGCTGAACGACCTCTTCGCGCGCTACCACCAGACGATGGTCGAGGTGGCGCGGCGGAAGCTCGGGCCCCGCCTCCGCCTGAAGGAGGACCCCGACGACCTCGCGCAGACGACGTTCCGCGAGGCGACGCGCGACTTTATGCGGTACGAGTACCAGGGGCAGGGCTCGCTCCTGCGCTGGCTCGTCCAGATCCTGCAGAACAAGATCCGCGACAAGGCCGAGTTCTACTCCGCGGGCAAGCGGGACGTCTCGCGGGAGCGGGCGATCGACGCCGGCACCGGCGACGATTCGGACATCCCGACGCCGCTCGACTTCGTCAGCGGCGATCTGTCGGTCACGCGGGTCGTCCAGCGGGACGAGAACTTCGAGCTCCTGCGCGAGTCGCTCGGCGAGCTCTCCGCCGAACACCGTCAGGCGATCTCCCTCGTGTTCTTCGAGGGCCTTCCGCTGCGCGAGGCCGGCCGCCGCATGGGCGGCAAGAGCGAGGACGCCGTGCGGATGATGCTGCGCCGGGCCGAGTCGAAGCTCGGCGAGAAGCTGCGCAGCAGTCTCGGTCGCGAGGAGTGAGCGTCGGCGCAGCTCGGGACTTCCCAGCCTTCGCCCCGTCCTCTACACTCTCGCGCACCTCTGAGTGGGCCAATAACTCAGTTGGTAGAGTGCCATGTTCACAGCGTGGAAGTCGCTGGTTCGAGCCCAGCTTGGCCCACCAGTTTCTCCGCTTCGCTGGACCCGCCCTCCGGCGGGGGGTGCAGTATCTCCGCTCCGCTGGGCCCGCCTCCGGCGGGGGGGGGCCGAGTGGGGAGCGGGAAGCTGTGAGAGGGAGTGGGTAGCTGTGAGAGACTGAGGGGGTGGCAGTGAACCAGCAGGAGTGGCTCGAGGTGCTCGCGCGCTTTCGTGATGAGAGGCGGCCGTGCGCGCAGGTCCTCGTGATCGGGGTGAAGGGGTCGGCGCCGCGGGAGACCGGGGCGCGGATGCTGGTTGCCGATGGGGCGCTTGCGTGGGGGACGATTGGTGGGGGGATGCTCGAGCATCTCGCGATCGAGAGGGCTGCGGCGCTCGTCGCGCGGGGTGAGGCGGTTTCGACGACCGAGGCCTTTCCGCTGTCCGAGAAGGCGGGTCAGTGCTGCGGGGGGGAGGTGACTCTCTTCTTCGAGGCGTTTCCCTGGTCGCGGCAGCAGCTGGTGGTGTTCGGCGCCGGGCACGTGGCGCAGGCCATTGGCGGGCTCGCTCCGTACATGGATCTCGACGTGCGCCTCATCGATCCGCGCGACGAAGCCGAGCTGCAGCCGCCGCTCCCCGCGGCGCGGCCCTACGACGTGCTGTTCATCGATGCGCCAGAGGAGGAGATCGACGCGATCCCGTCGGATGCGATCGTTCTCGTGATGACACACAGCCACGCGCTCGACCAGGAGATCATCGCCCGCGCGATCGGGCGGGGGACGTTCCCCTACGTCGGGCTCATCGGGTCGGACAGGAAGTGGACGCGGTTCCGCCGGAGGCTTGCCGAGCGCGGGTTCACCGACGAGCAGCTCGCGCGCGTGACGTGTCCGATTGGCCTGACGAAGAGTTCGAAGGAACCGCGCAAGATCGCCCTCTCGGTCGCCGCACAGATCGTCGAGGTCGCCCGCGAGGCGTCGCCCGCTCACTCCTCGGGCGTCGACGCGTAGGAGCGGTCTGGCGCGACGTTCGCAGCCACCTCCATGACTCGAGCCCTCCTCCTGCTCGCAGCCCTCGCCGCGGGATGCTCCGATGATCCCAAGGCGCCGCGCCCGAACGTCGTCCTCGTGTCGATCGATACGCTGCGTCCCGACCACCTCGGCTGCTACGGGTACGAGCGGGACACCTCGCCCAACATCGACGCGATCGCGGCGGAGGGCGCCGTGTTCGAGCAGCACATCAGCAGCGCTCCGTGGACGCTGCCGGCGCACGCGGCGATGTTCACCTCGGTCCCCGACAGCGTGCACGGCGTCATCGACGCGATCCGCTTCCGGCTCTCCGAGGACTTCGAGACGCTGCCCGAGTCGTTCCTCGAAGCGGGCTACCGCACGGCGGGCTTCTTCGCCGGTCCGTACCTGCACCCGGCGTTCGGCCTCGGCCAGGGCTTCGAGCGCTACGTCGACTGCGTCCAGACCGTCGCCCTCGATCAGATCGACGCCGACAACGCGTGGTCGATGAGCGACCCGGTCCTGCGGGCTTCGCACCACGGCGTCACGAACGACAAGGTCTACGAGCAGTGGACCGAGTTCTTCACCGAGGTCGCGGACGACTCGCCCGAGACGCCGTTCTTCGCGTTCGTGCACCTGTGGGACGTGCACTTCGACTTCACGCCGCCGCCGCCCTACGACACGCTCTTCGACCCCGACTACGACGGGCCGGTCACGGGCCGCGACTTCTTCTACGACCCCGAGATCAACGCCGGGATGCCGGCGCGGGACCGAGAGCACCTCATCGCGCTCTACGACGGCGAGATCCGGTGGACCGACGAGATCGTCGGGCGGATCCGCCACGACATCCAGGCGGCGGGACTCATCGGGGACACGATCCTCGTCATCACGTCCGACCACGGAACGGAGCTCTTCGACCACGGCGGCAAGGGGCACAGGACGACGCTCTACGACGAGCAGATCCGCATCCCGCTCATCGTTCACTGGCCCGGCCACGTCGCGCCGAGCCGGTGCGAGGGACAGTCGCGCATGATCGACCTTGGGCCGACGCTGCGCGACCTCGCCGGACTCCCGGCCGTCGCGACGACGATGGGGGCGACGCTCGCGCCGTGGCTGCGCGGCGAGACCTCAGAGTGCCTCGACCTCCCAGCGGTCTCCGAGCTGATGAGCGTCCAACGCAACCTGCGAAGCCTCCGCACGCGCACCGGCAAGT
Organism: Planctomycetota bacterium; assembly: GCA_039200205.1. Classification (GTDB taxonomy): domain Bacteria; phylum Planctomycetota; class UBA1135; order UBA1135; genus Saltatorellus. The sequence continues at coordinate 8,919 of JBCCSK010000069.1, read as the reverse complement.
ACGTCGTGAACCACGACAACGACGCGCGCGCCTGGTTCGATCTCGAGGCGGACCCGGGGGAGAGGACCGCGTACGGAGTCGCCGATCAGCCGCGCGCCCTGCGGCTGGGCCGCCTCTACGACGAGGCGGCCGAGGGACTCATCGAGGCCCTCGAGTGGGCGCCGTCGGCGACGTCCGCCAACGATGTCCCCGACGCCATCCGCCGCTCGCTCGACGCCAACGGCTACGGCGGTGCGGACGACGAGGACGACTGACGTTTGCCCTCCCACCCTCACGCCCGCATGTGGAACCTCCGCCAACTCGTCGTCGTCCTCGCGGCCCTCTTCGTCGTCAGCTGCAGCCACGTCGCGGTCGATTCCGGCTCCGCGGAGGTCCTGGAAAGCACCGGCGCGCGGACGTACGCGTGGGTCGATGGCGGCAGCCTCCTCGCCGAGGAAGCGGCTCCGATCGGGGACGCCGCCGTCCTGACGCGCTTCCGCGAGGCCCTCGACCGAGAGCTCCAGGACGCGGGCTACGCGCTCGTCCCGCTGGAGGAGGCCAGGCTCGAGGCCACCATGGACGTCGGGGTCTCCGAGCGGGTCGTGCAGAACGACCCCTACTTCGCCTTCTGGGCCTACGAGCGCGTCGAGAGCGGGCACCTCTCCTTCGCGTTCCTCCACCCCGTCGACCAGTCGGTGATCTGGAGCGCCAACGCCAGGCGGGACCTGCGCGTCACGGAGAGGGGCACGGGCCACTCGGACCGCGACTCCGTCGGCACCGAGGAGCAGCGCGAGTGGCGGCCCGAGCTCATGGCGAACGCGGTGCTCTCGAACGTTCCGCGCCGCTGAGTCGCTTCAGTCGGCTCCGAGCGCGCCGACGAAGCGCGACAGGATCCCGTGGGTCATGCCCCAGATCGTGTGCCCCTCGTAGTGCCACGAGGGGAGGCGGTGCACGACGCCCTTGTTCTCGTAGCGGTAGGGGCGCTCGAGCGTGCCGCTCCGCGCGAGCTCCAGCGGAAGCCAGAACGCGGCCGCGGCCTCGGGCCCGAGCGTCGGCGGCTCCGGCTCGGCGCGATGGAACACGACGGGCGTGATGTAGAGCTCGACCCGCTCACCGCGCGCGCGCGCCTGGAAGGAAGGCAGCTGGCCGAAGATGTGCGCCTCGCCCGCACCGGGATCGACTCCGACCTCCTCGACCGACTCTCGGCGCGCCGTCGCGACGAGGTCTGCGTCGCGGGGCTCGGCGTGACCTCCGGGGAGGCCGATCTGCCCCGACCAGCGATCACCCGGACGCTCGGCGCGCTTCATCAGCAGCACCTCGAGCTCCTCCACCGACGCGCCGCGGACGAGCAGTGCCACGGCGGCATGGCGTACGTCCTCGGGGACGTCGCTCGCGTCTCGGCGCAGCGCCTCGACAGCGCGCCGCAGCGTCGGCTCGACGTCCGGGCTCATCCGAGCTGCGCCGGCACTCCCCGCTCGCCGGTCTGGACCGACCACAGCTGCGCGTAGACGCCGCCGAGCGCGACGAGCTCGTCGTGGCGTCCCTCTTCGACGAGCCGACCGCGTTCGAGGACGAGGATCCGATCCGCGCTGCGAACGGTCGACAGCCGGTGCGCGATCACGATCGTCGTGCGGTCCTCCGCGATGCGCTCCAGCGAGCGCTGGATCAGGGCCTCGGTCTCGTTGTCGACGGCCGAGGTCGCCTCGTCCAGGACGAGCACGGGCGGGTCCTTCATCACCGCGCGCGCGATCGAGACGCGCTGGCGCTGTCCGCCGGACAGCTTCTGGCCGCGCTCGCCGACGATCGTGTCGTAGCCGTCGGGGAGCGTCTGGACCCAGTCGTCGAGCTCGGCGGCGCGCGCCGCGGCGCGGACCTCATCGCGCGTCGCGTCCGGACGCGCGTAGGCGATGTTCTCGGCGATCGTGCCGTGGAAGAGGAAGACGTCCTGACTGACGAGCCCGATGGCGCGCCGCAGGTCGACGAGGCGCAGGTCGCGCACGTCGTGTCCGTCGAGGCGCACGACGCCGGCCTGCGGATCGTAGAAGCGCAGCAGGAGCTTCGTGATCGTCGACTTGCCCGAGCCGGTCGCGCCGACGATCGCCGTCGTCCGCTTGGCCGGGAACTCCATATCGAGGCCCTCGAAGAGCGGCGGGTGCCCCTCGTACGCGAAGTGGACATCCTCGAGCCTCAGATCGCCGCGAACCGATGCGGCGGGCAGGGGCGTCGGGCCGTCCACGATCCGCGAAGGACGATCGAGCAGGTCGAGGATTCGCCGCGTGCTCGCCATCGCGCGCTGGTAGAGGTCGAGCGTCTCGCCGAGAGTCGTCAGCGGCCACAGGAGCCTCTGCGTCATGAAGACGAGGGTCGCGAACGAGCCGGAGTCCAGGTCCCCTGCGAGCGCCAGGCGCCCGCCGATCAGCAGGGTCGCCGTGAAGCCCACGAGGATGAACATCCGGATGAGCGGCGAGAAGGCGCTCGACAGCGTGATCGCGCGACGATTCGCGGCGCGGTAGCGCTCGCTCTGCTCCTCGATCCGGCGCGCCTCCTCGTCCTCGCGCGCGTAGCTCTTGATCGTCGCGATGCCGCCGAGGTTGCCCGCGAGGTCGGCGTTGAGCTCGCCGACGGCGCGGCGCACGTCCGCGTAGCGGCTCTGCAGCCGCTTCTGGTACGCGATCGATCCCCACACGATGATCGGCATCGGCAGGAACGCGAAGAGCGCGACCAGCGGCGAGAGGAAGAAGAACACCGCGCCGACGGCGACGACGGTCGTCGCGAGCTGGATGAGGCTGTTCGCGCCGCCGTCGAGGAACCGCTCGAGCTGGTTGACGTCGTCGTTCAGGATCGACATCAGCTCGCCCGTGTCCTCGTCCTCGAAGAACCCCATCTCGAGGCGCTGGACGTGCCGGTACGCGTCGAGCCGCAGGTCGTGCTGGACGCTCTGCGCGAGGTTCCGCCAGACGATCTTCTGGCAGTACTCGAAGATCGACTCCAGCACCCAGATGAGGACCGTGATCCCCGCGAGCGCGACGAGCTGGTCCCAGGGATCGCTGAGCCCGAGCCGCGACATCACGGACTCCTCGCGGTCGACGACGACGCTGACCGCTGCTCCGATCAGGAGCGGAGGCGCGAGGTCGAACAGCTTGTTGAGGACCGAGAAGAGCGCGCCGAGTCGCACGCGTCCCCCGTGGCGCTCGCTCGCGTGGGCGAGCAGCCTGGAGAGGGGGGACGACGGGCTCTGGGTCATGGGGCGCGAGAGCGTATCCGCGGGCGCTACCATGCGGCGCCATGCACCTGCCCACGTTCACCCACGCCGGGGGAATCGTCCTGCGCCGCGATGGGGATGCAGTGCGCGTTCTCGCCGTTCGGCCGTCCGCGCCTCCCCCCGCCAGCGATCCGCAGGACGTCTGGGTGCTCCCCAAGGGCCACATCGAGTCGGGGGAGGAGCCCCTCGACGCGGCGCTCCGTGAGGTGCGCGAGGAGTCGGGCGTCGTCGGGAGCGACCCCGCCTACCTCGGCTACGCGGCCTACCGGGCCCGGGGACGCGACGTCGTCTGCGCGTTCTACGCGATGAGCGCGGAGAGCGAGGGCGAGGCGGACGAGGCGCGGGACAAGGCCTGGCTCACCGCGCCCGAGCTGCGCGCGGCGATGCCGTACCCGGACACGGTGCGCCTCGTCGACCTCGCGATCGCCGCCGTCGACTGACGATCGCCGGTCATCCGGCGGCGGGACCGCCCTCGATGTGCGCCTTGAGCGCGGCGAGGTCCTTGGCGCACAGGTCGCCCATCTTCTTCATCATCGGCTTCATCAGGAAGGACATGACCTTCGCACCGAAGGTCAGCGGCGTGGCGTGGAAGACCATGCGCAGTCGCGTCCCGTCGCCGTTCGGATGGAGCTGGAACTCCGTGCGGTAGCGGCAGCCGTGGCTCTCGGCGCCGAGCACGTAGCCGGTCGGACGCTCGAGCTCCAGGAACTCCATCTCCTCCGTCGCTTCGCGGCCGAACATCCTCCGCGTCTCGCGGAACCGCGTCCCGACCTCGACCTCGTCTCCGGGCGTCAGGAACTCGATCTTCTCGATCGCCGGGATGACCTCGGCCCACGACCCGACCTTGGTGGCGATGTCGAAGACGGTCTCGGGCTTTGCGTCGATCGTCTCTTCGACGGTGACGGCGGCTCCCATCTCAGCGCTCCTCGCCGTTGCGCGTGTAGCGGAACTCGAGGACCTTCGTGTTCTTCTCGCCGATCGGAAGGTCGTGCACCTCCAGCACGATCTCGTCGTCCGAGACGAAGCGCCACGCGTACTTGACCATCTTGTCGTGCTCGCCCGTCAGATACTCGTCGAGCGTGCCGTACATGATCAGCGACTTGCCGTCGGGCGTGAGGTCGCCCTCCGCGTGGTTCATCGCGGTGTCCGTCCCGTTGATGCCGGTCCAGACGTAGCTCTGCTTGAGCTTGTCGTACCCCATCCACGAGTAGTGCTGCAGCGGCACGTTGGTGGGCATGCCCGGGTAGTTCATCTCGCCCATGAAGACGCCCTCGACCCAGCGCCCCTCGACCTTCCAGCTGAACTTGGCGCGGCCGGGCGCGGCCTTGCCGGCGGGCGCCATCGTGATCTGCGATGTCGCCTCCCACTCTCCGATGAACTTCTGGAGCAGCTCGTGCTCGGAGCCGGGGGTCGTGTACTGCTGGGCGCGCGCCATCATGTCGGCGATCGACGCTTCGTCCTGGGGGGCGCTGCCGACGAAAGGCGACGCGGCGAGGAGTGCGATCGGGAGCAGGAGGGACTTCATGGAACGGTAGGGGGGCGGGAGGGGAGGGGGTCCCGGCGTCACTCCTGTGACGCTCGGGCGTTCTCGTTGGCGATCCACGCGTGGACGGCGTAGCGGGTCTGGAGGCACCCTTCGAGGTGGTCGATCTTCGGCGGCGCGAGGCTTCGCACGGCGGGCCCGATGCACGCGAGCGCGCAGAGGAGCGAGAGGCCGGCCGCGAGCGGATTCCGCGGCCTCGGCGGCTCGTCGAGCGCGCGGAGTCGCGCGAGCAGAAGGCTTCGGGGATGGGTGAACGGGCGCGCGATCAGTCCGTCGCGTTCGAGCCAACCGCGCGCTTGGGCGAGGAGCGTCGAGCGGTACGACTCGACGCCGCCGCGAACCGCAGCCGCCGCGCGACGGTCGCAGTCGATCTCGGCGAGCGCCGCGAGTCGCCGTCCCGCGAGCCACGCAGCGGGGTGGAACCAGAAGGCGCACTGGAGAGCGAGGACGGCCGCGCGCAGCGCCCCGTCCCGCCGCTTCGCGTGGGCGCACTCGTGGAGCAGGACGACCTCGAGGTCGCGGCGACGCTCGGCTCTCTCCAGCTCGCGCGGGATCGCGATCCACGGCGTGAAGATGCCGATGCACGCGGCCCCGACGCCCTCGACCGCGGCGACGCGCGGGGGCCTTCGAAGCCCGATCGCGCGCGCGCATCGCTGCGCAAGAGCCTCCGTCTCCGGCGTCGCTGCGCGCGTTCGCCGGCGGCTCCAGGTGCGTCGTTCTCGCAGCACGCGGCCGGTCGCGACGAGCGTCGTCGTCGCCCACCCGAGGATCCACGCGGCGATGAGGATCGTACCGCCGCTCTCGGGGACGGCGGCGACCTCGATCGACCAGCCGACCGGAGACCCGACGTCCGGCGGCAGAACGAGGCGCAGGAGGCTCGCCCACCAGAGTCCGGTGGCGACGTCGGAGCGACGCGGCCCGAGCGTGCGCTCCGCGAGAACCGCGAGCGCCGCGAGCGCAAATGCGCCCAGGCCGGACGACGTCGCCCAGAGCGAGAGGGACGAGATCACGTCGTGCCGCGCCTCCGTCGCTTCGTCGGACGCCCGCCGCCGTCCGCCTTCTCGATCAGCCGCGCGAGCTCCTCGCGATCACGGGCGGAGAGACGCTCTTCGTTCGCGAGATGCTGCACGAGCGAGCCGAACGTGCCCCCAAAGGCCTTGTCGACGAGCGAGCGGACCGCGGAGTGACGCGCCGCGCGACGCTCGAGTGCGGCTTCGTAGACGAGGTGCTTGCCCGATTTCGCCTCGCTGAGCGCGCCCTTCTCGGCCAGGCGCGTGAGGAGCGTGCGCACGGTGCTGTACGACCACGCCGTCTCCTCCTCGACGTCGGCGTGGACGTCACGGGCCGTCACGGGCGCGTCCGAGGACCAGACGGCCTGCATGATCGTCCACTCGGAGTCGTTGAGCTTCATCGAGGGTCGCCAAAGTGCGACAGGTGTAGCAGATGGTGCGCTTCAGGAGCCGATCCGTCTACCGAGGAAACGCGGCCTTTCCGTCACTACCATCGCCGGCATGCACCGCACCTCTCTCCTCGTCCCCATCCTCGCCGTCGGCTGCGCCAGCGCTCCACCCGAGCCCGAGGGTCCGCCCGAGCTTCGGGTCATCGCCGAATCGCTCACCCGCTGGACGGGGGTCGCGACGACCGCCGACGGCCGCGTCTTCGTCAACTACCCGCGCTGGTCGGACAACGTCTCCATCAGTGTCGCCGAGCTGAAGTCGGGCCTGCCCGTGCCCTATCCGAAGGGCCGCTGGAACTCGTGGTCGCAAAGCGCTGACCCCACCGAGCGCTTCGTCTGCGTGCAGAGCGTCGTCGTCGACGACGCCGGGTTCCTGTGGGCACTCGACGCGGCGAATCCTCGCTTCGAGGGTGTCGTCGAGGGCGCGCCGAAGCTCGTTCAGATCGATCCCCGGACGGACAGCGTCGTCGAGGTCTTTCGCTTCGACTCGACCGTTGCGCCAGGCAACAGCTACCTGAACGACGTGCGCATCGACACCGCCGCGCGCGTCGCCTACATCACGGACAGCGAGGCCGCTGCGCTCGTCGTCGTCGACCTCTCGACCGGCGCGAGCCGCCGCGTCCTCGACGATCACTCCTCGACGAAGGCCGAGGACATCTCCCTGACGATCGACGGTGAGCCGTGGGATCGCGTCGTCCACGCCGACGCGATCGCCCTCTCGCCCGACCGGTCGATGCTGTACTACAAGGCGCTCACCGGCCGCACGCTCTATCGCGTTCCGACGGCGGCGTTGCGCGACGACTCGCTCGACGAGGCCGCGCTCGGTGCGCGGGTCGAGCGCGTCGCAGACGTCGGTCCGACCGACGGGATCGCGTTCGGCGCTGACGGCAGCCTCTACCTGACCGCGATCGACCAGAACGCGATCCGTCGCATGACCCCCGACGGGAACGTCGAGCTCGTCGTGGCGGATCCGCGGCTCTCGTGGCCCGACTCGCTGGCGATCGCCGCCGACGGAGCGGTGCTCGTCACCACGGCCCAGATCCACCTCGATGACAGCGTCGAGGAGCCGTTCCGCGTGATCCGTTTCGAGCCCTGACCGGGCGTCCCGGATTGAGTGTACTGGCCGCGTAAAAGGCCGATCGTTGCCGGTCCATCCGTCCGCTGCCCCCAACGGATGGGCCTTGACGGATCGAGCCACGATCGCGGGTGTCTCCTCGGGCTCGCCCTTGGAGATGCCCTCGGTGTCGCTCGCGGCGGTGGACTGGTCGGTCGGCTCGTGTGGGCCGGCGTCGGACGTGGACGCGACGGAGAGCGTCGCGGCGCGAGCAGCACCCGGATGACTCTCGACCTGGTCGCCAGCCTCGTCGCGTGCGAGCGTCTCGACAAGACCGACCTCGCCAAGCGACTCGCGGCGAGCTATCAGCGTCGACTGCGCTACGACCCGGGCCTCGCGAAGGTCCTTCTGCGCATTCGAGAGGGAGACCGCTGGGAGACGGCGACGCGCTCCGCCGAACGCGAAGGCGCCCGTGGGAACGGTGCGGCAGTCCGAGCCGCCGCCATCGGCCTCTGGTGCGCGGTCGACCGAGACGATCTCGAGCAGAGAGCGCGTGCATCCGCGGTCGTCACCCACGCGCACCCGCTCGCTCAGGAAGGGGCCGTCCTCATTGCGCGCGCAGTGTCCGAGGGTGTTCGCGGGGGACGCACGAGTGAGATCCTGGGCGGCGTTCTCGTGAGCGTTCGCCACGACCTTCACCTGGGCCAGCTCGCCCGCGTCGGCGAGATGCTCGACGGCAACTCCAAGGGCTCGGTCGCGAGCCGCGCGCGCCGACTCGGCACGTCGCGCGGTGCGCTCGAGTCGTGTTCCACCGCGCTCTTCATCGCGCTGGCGCACCTCGACGATCCCTTCGATGCACTCATCGAGACGGCGGTCTCGGCCGGCGGCCACGTCGACGCGATCGCAGCGATGGCCGGCGCCGTCTGGGGGGCAGCCAACGGCGTCTCGGCGCTGTCCGAGGATCTCCTCGAACAGCTCGAGGGGCGCTACGAGATCGACGCCCTGGCGCGCGACCTCCACGCGCTCGCGCAGCCGGCCGAGCTCCACGCGCGCTCGGCCTGACGCGTGCCAGCCGCGCGCGTAGTCTGTTGCGCATGGCCGAGTCCATCCTCGACGTGCCGTGTCCCGCGTGCGGCGCTCGCAATCGCGTCCCGCGTGAGCGTCTCGGCGACGTGCCGGTCTGCGGACGCTGTGGAACCCGGCTCCTCCCCGACGTGCCCGTCGCCCTCGACGACTCGACGTTCGACGGCTACGTGGGTCGCAGCGACCTGCCCGTCGTCGTCGACTTCTGGGCCGACTGGTGCGGACCGTGCAAGGCGATGGCTCCGCAGTTCGCGGCTGCCGCCAAGGAGCACGCGGGGCGCGTCCTCTTCGCCAAGGTCGATACGGAGGCCGCGCCGCGAACGGCCGCCCGCTTCGGCATCCAGTCGATCCCGACCCTCGTGCTCTTCGAAGGCGGGCAGGAGGCGGCGCGCCAGGCCGGCGCGATGGGGGCGGCCCAGATCGGCGCCTGGCTGCAGAGCGCGGCGAGCTGATCGAAGCGGAACGCGGCGAGGGGCCGGGACACCCAGGGCGGGGGGGGGGGGCCGGCGCCGGGGCCCCCCCCCCCCCCCGGGGGGGGGGGG
>JBCCSK010000068.1:0-20262 GCA_039200205.1 Planctomycetota bacterium | reverse complement strand
GCCGCGCGGAACGCGCGGCACTTTTCCGTCATCGAGCGCCCGACCGGTGTGCGGTACCGTTGCGACGTCGAGCTGCGCACCGGTGTGCGACACCGTATCGATACCGGCCGACGGGCTGGGGAACCCGGTTCTCCTTCAGGCCTTCGCCGCTGCGCGGATCAGACTGCGCTCTTCGAGGTAGGTCAGGATCTTGTTGGCCGACTCCTCGATGCTCTCGTTGCCGGTGTGCACGACGACTTCCGCAGAGCTCGGGGCTTCGTACGGGTCGCTGACACCGGTGAAGTTCTTGATCTCGCCCGCGCGGGCCTTCTTGTAGAGGCCCTTCGTGTCGCGCTCCTCGACGACCTCGAGCGGAGCTTCGACGAAGACCTCGACGAACTCGGCGCGGTCCGGATCGACCATCGCTCGGCACTCGCCGCGGATGTCCTGGTACGGCGAGATCGCCGCGGTGATCGAGCAGCAGCCGTTGCGCGCCAGAAGGTTCGCGACGAAGCCGATGCGGCGCACGTTCGTGTCGCGGTCTTCCTTGGAGAAGCCGAGACCCTTGGACAGGTTGGTGCGCACGACGTCGCCGTCGAGCACCTCGACGCTCTTGCCTCGCTCCGCGAGGATCGGCGTCAAGTACTCGGCCAGCGTGGACTTACCGGCGCCAGAAAGGCCGGTGAACCAAAGAACGAAACCCTTTTCGGTCATAGCGAGGGTGAGGAAATGGAAGTGATGTGAATTCGGTCGGTTGGTCTGGATCGGAAAGGGATCAGCGCACCTTTCCTTCGATGTAGGGGACCTCGAAGCACTTCTCGTGCATGATCGGTCCGTGGCCGAAGTAGCCGGCCTCGCCAAAGAGCTCGCCGTGGTCGGCGGTCACGATGATGTGCGTGTTCTTCGGCACCATGTCGTAGAGCTGCTCGAAGACGCCGTCGAGGTAGCGGACGGTGTCGATCTGGCGCTCGCGAAGCTGGTCGAGCTTGTCCTGGTCGAAGAACTGAAAGTCCTCTTTGAACTTGTCGTCCTCTTCGCCGTCACCGCGCTCGGCGATCTGATCGTTCATCTTCTTGAAGACGCCGTTGACGCCGCTGATGCGCGGCCACATCGACGAGTCCTCGTCCGGCTTCGCGTAGGGGTAGTGCGTCTCCCCCACGTTCAGCAGATAGAACTGCGGCCGCGCACCGTCGAACTTCATGGTCGGCAGCATCGCCGCCATGTCGTTGTGGCTGTCCATCAGCTGGAAGCTGTCGAACGCTCGGTTGATGCCCGTCTTCGGGTTCAAGACGGGCAGCGAAACGCGGGCGTGCGTGTCGTAGCCGAGCTTCGACTGAAGGAAACCGGGCATCCACAGGCCGGGGACCATCGCGCCGAAGTCGATGTCTGTTCCCTTCGAGACGAGCCGGTCGTTGAAGTTGTAGAAGTCCTCCTTGTAGTACTCCGAGGCGTAGACGTTCTCGGGGCTCGTGTGCGGGAGGAGTCCAGTGAGGAGGTTGTAGTGCGAAGGCGCGGTCCAGGACGCGTATGTGTAGCGCTTCTCGACCTTGCCCCCTCCGAGCTTCTGGATCGTCTTCGTCTCGGCCGCCATGAACGAGTCCCAGCGGCATGAGTCGAGGATGATGATGACGAAGTGGTTGTCCGCCTGCGGGTCAGGCTTCTGCACCATCCCCGGGCGCATCATCGGCCGCGGCGTCGGACGCGGGGGCGCCGCCGGCTTCTTCTTGAGCTTGTCGAAGAGCCCCATCGATCTCAGGCGTTCTTCGCCTTGTAGTAGTCGACGAGGATCTTCGCGGTCGTCTCGCGCATGATCCGCGGGTCGGGGAACTCGCCGCCGACGAGCTGCTCGCGCACCTTGGTGCCCGAGATGAACACGGACGTCTTGTCCTTGTTCGCCTCCATCAGGCCGACCCGGCCGAGCTCCTCGAAGTAGGCCGCGAAGCCGACGTTGACCGTCTGGATCGCGAGATCACCGCCGAGCTTGTCGAAGATCTCCTGGGCGTCGAAGTCGCCCCAGATCGCCGACTTGTCGAAGTAGGGCGCATCGGCGTGCTTGCGGCCGATGATGAAGTGCGTGAAGCCGAGGTTCTGGCGGTAGATCGCGTGCATCACCGCCTCGCTCGGGCCGCCGTAGTACATCCGCATGTCGAGGCCGATGAGCTCGAGCTGGTCGTTCAGGTCCTGACCATTCGAGCTCCACAGCTCCTCGTCCTTGTCGCCGTCGCCGAGGAGGCGGTTCGTCACGAGGGCCTCGTACGTGTCCATGCGCGTCGAAGCGGGGACGTCGTCCCCCTTGAGCTGACCGACGAGCGGGTTCAGGACGACGCCCGTCTTCTTGCCGGTGTCGCGCAGGATGACCTCGGCGCCGTACACGAGCGCGTACTCGTGCGCGCGGTGCAGCGGGTTGCGCGTCTGGAAGGCGATCGACTGCTCCCAGCCGCGCTCCTCGATGAGCTTGCGCGTCTGACTCGGCCCCATGACGCGCGAAGCGAAGGGCCGCGCGTCCGTCTCCGGAACGAGCGTGATGCGCCCGCCGACGACCTTGGTGCGCTCGTCGCTGGTCCAGAGCTGCGCGCCGGGATGGTCGGTGCGATCGGTGCCGTACACGGCCGCGATGAACGCCGCCTTGTCCCAGTCGAACGCACCGCCGTCGACCTCGAGAACGCCGAACACCTCGCCTTCGAACGCGAGGGCGACCTTCGCGCCGTCGGCGCAGGCGCCGGCCTCGGCGTCGGTCACGGGCAGGATGATCGGGATCGTCCACGCCCACTTCTTGCCGCCGCGCTCGATCGCCTTCGCGCCGAGAACGGAGTCGTAGTCGGCCCGGGCCATCGGGCCCTCGAGCGGCGACAGGGTTCCGTCCGCAACGCGGTAGAGCGTCGTCCGGTCGACCTCGTGGACGTCGATCTTCGCGAGCGACGCGGCGCCGTCGGCGGCGCTGGAATCGATGCGATCGACGGGGCGGTCGAGGCCTCCGTGGACGGGGGTGGTGACGGCGTTCGCGGCGGGCATGGGCCTGGTGAGCTAGGAAACCGGTGAGCTAGGAATGCGGAAAGGGTGGGCGATCAGAGGTAGCCGAGGTTCTCGAGCTTCCGCCGGACGTCGTCGAGCTCCTCCTGGGTGAAGTCGGGACCCTCGGCCCCGGCCTCGGGCTCGACCTTCGTGGTGGGCGTGTCCCCCATCAGGTCGCGCAGGACGAACACGATGAAGTCCGTGGGTGAGTTGAAGCCCGACCCATCCACGACCTGCTGGATCTTCCGATACAGCGGGCGGGGGATCTTGACGGTGACCTTCGACTCTCTCATGGGTGAACTCCGATCGCACTCCAATCGTACTCCCATCGGAGCCTCGTGGGGGCGAAGTGGAGTCTTAAAGGAGTGCAAAGGTCTCCAATCGGAGCCTGGAGGGCCGCTCACGGGCCCCTCCCCGGCACGTACTGTCTACCCCGGTATGCTTCCGGCGATCCGCTCCTCCCGAACCTTGCGGTGCTCGACGAGCGCCCGCCCGACCATGCGATCCAAAACCGCCCTCCTCTCGCTCTCCCTGCTCGCCCTCGCCGCCTGTGGAGGCGACGCCGACGCGGCCGAGGCCGACATCTTCAAGCTCGTCCAGTCCGGTGATTACGGGGCCGCGATCGCGGCAGCCGAGACCCAGCTCGCGAGCGTCGAGAAGGGCACCGAAGGCCACAAGGAGCTCGTGGTCCAGTACGCGACAGCGCTCTCGAAGGACAAGGCCGAGGACGCGAAGAAGGCCTTCCTCGACTTCGCCGGCGGCCACGGGACGCTCGTCGAGCCGAGCGACTTCAAGTACGTCGTGTCACAGCTTCGCAAGCACGACCACTTCATCGCCGCGATCGACGTCATGGACGCTGGCAAGAAGCGCTGGCCCAATGACGCGACGATGGACGAGGTCGTCGGCTTCCTGAAGCAGGAGATCGCCAGCTCCGGCAATGCGGAAGCCGCGAACAAGATGAAGGGCCTCGGCTACATGTGAGACAGCCCGCGCCACCGCGGGACACTCCGCTCGAAGCAGGCCGCGACGCCACGCGCGTTTCGGCCTGTTTTCGTAGCGTCGATGAAGCCCGCCGGATCCGTCCTATCTTTTCGTACCCCCATCCGCCGGCCCTTCCAGCGACCCTCATGCGAGTCAGCACCAAGGCCTTGGCGCCCGCCTTTCTCTCCCTTCTCGCAGCGTGCGCGACGACGACGTCGCCCGTTCCTCCGGTTCCGCTCGCGTCCGTCTCGCCCGTCGTCACGCCCCCCGCGGCGTCTCTGGCTCCGGCGCCCGCAGCGTCGCCCGTTTCCTTCTCCTTCGCGCCGCCCCAGCAGGGCAACTACGACACGGTGACGCCGCCCCACGAGCGCGGCAACTACACCGAAGCGAAGACCGGCCGCGTGTCGTTCCTCCTTGGAGCCCGCGAGCTCGACGAGGCCTTCGAGCCTGCGGAGGACCCGGCCGTCTTCGGCATGGAGTTCAACACCGTCAAGCAGGGCGGCGGCCTCGGCTTCGAGACCGGCTTCCTGATCGGCTACGACGAAGCGGACGACATCGCCCTCGGGGGCGGTGACGTCGGAGACCTGGAGACGGCGCAGGCCGAGCTCTACGCGGGCCTTCGCCTGGAGCTCGGCGAGGGTCCGATTCGGCCCTACATCGGCGGCGGCGGAACCTGGGTCTCGACCGAGACCACCGTCCGCATCGGCGCCCTGCGCGCGAGCGAGGACGACAGCGACTTCGGTGCGTACGCGCACGCCGGCATCCAGGCCGACCTGACGGACAACTTCTTCGTCGGCATCGACTACCGCCAGACCTTCGACATCGACTACGAGGTCGACGGCGAGGAGTTCGACGGCGAGTACGGCCAGCTCACGCTGGTCCTCGGTATCTCGTTCTAGCGAGCGATGGTCGAGCGCCACGGCATCCGCGTCTCTGGGAGACGCTCGGTGCCGGCGGGGCCGGACGAGGCAGTGTTCCGGGCAGGGTGGGCGAGCAAGGCATGGCGGCGTGCGTTGGGCACGCGCTGTAGGTCTCGCCCGACCTGCCGGTGACACTTCCTCACTGTCCAATCGGCGCAAAAGCGCGCGCCGGGTCGCGATCGACCCAGACCGTCGGAACGTCGGCCGTCCCGCCGGGTGCGTCCGGATCCTGCGGATTGGAGATGCCCAGGGCCCAGATCGCGCCCGAGTCGAGCACCCGCAGGACGCTCGCGCCCTCGAACGAATCGTCTGCGCTCGCGCCGTCGTCGATGACGAAGCCGAGCAGGTTGTAGGCGCTCTGCGGCACCCCGGTCGGCGTGAACGCGAAGATCGCCAGGTCCGTGTGACCCGCGGCGTTCTCGCGCTCGCCGGCGACGAGGATCGTTCCGTCCGGACCGGCCGCGATCGACTCGACGCGCGAGTCGCGGCCGAAGTCGATGCTCGGGTTGTTCGTCGACCCCTCGCGGAGCGTGACGACGCCCGTCCCGAAGGTCGGCGCGGAGAGGCTGCCGGCGAAGCTCTCGTCCGGAGCGCCGGTCGAGAGGATCCGCCACACGGCGGGCTGCTGGCGCGTGGGACCGCCACCGAACGTGCCGGAGAGCGTCCCGCCGATCACGAGCCGTCCCAGCGAGTCGAGCATGACCTCGCCCGCGCGCGCGCCGTACGTCTCACCGTCGAACGTCCGCAGCGCGTCGACGACGCCGCTCGTCCCGAAGCTGGAGTCGAGGGAGCCGTCGACGAGGTCGAGGCCGAGGATCCGGATGCCGCCGCTGACGTGGCCCACGGAGTAGATGCGTCCCCCGTCGACGACGACGCCGGTCGCACCTTCGTTCCCGACGGTCGGAGACTCCGGCGCGAGTACGAGTCCGTCGACGCCAAAGCCCAGGTCGGGCGAGAGGTCGTCGAGCAGGCGCCACACGGCGAAGGACCGCGAGCCGATGCCGCGGAATCCGGCGGCAACGCAGCCCCCGCTCGCCACGGCCGCCACGTCGAGGACGGCCTGATCGGTCCCCCCCGGATTGCCGAGGTCCGTGCGGACGACGCTCGATCCGTCCGCTCCGAGCGACCAGACCGCGGCCTGTGAGAAGCCGCTCTGGGCATTCGCGCGCGCCCAGCCGCCCACGAGGAGAGCACCCGCGTCATCGATGGCGACGGACGTCGCGCCGCTGACGGCGAAGTTCGAGGCCTCGAGCTCCAGGATCCCGCCGTCCCCGAACGTCGAATCGAGCTGTCCGTCGGGCAGGTTCGAGCCTGTCACGTCGGCAGCGCTGGCGCGGAACCGGGCGACGAACGCCCTCGACGTCGATCCGCAGCCCGGCTGGAGGCAGTCGTCGGACCACCAGCCGACCGCGATCACACGGCCGTCGTCCAGCTCGACCGCATCGCTCACGAAGGCGCGCGCGGAGCCCCCGGCGAGCGAGGGGTGGTTCTTGATGTCGAGGAAGGCGCAGCCGCCGCCGAAGCCCTGGGCATCGAACGTGAAGCGGGCGTCCCGCGAGTCGTCCGGCTCTTCGAGCACCGACACCCGGAGGTTGTTGACCCCCGACGTCTTCGGCGAGCAGTAGCTGAGGAAG
The DNA here is from genome assembly GCA_039200205.1 of Planctomycetota bacterium. Taxonomy (GTDB): domain Bacteria; phylum Planctomycetota; class UBA1135; order UBA1135; genus Saltatorellus. The sequence continues at coordinate 13,736 of JBCCSK010000068.1, read as the reverse complement.
TAGAAGCTGTTCGCGAGGCGGCGCACCTGGTCGCCGATGTCGCGGAACGCGTCCTCCAGCTCGTCGAACTCGTCGGCCGAGGCCGTCCCCGTCCGTCCGAGCTGGAACAGCACGTTGGCGTCGAACTCGGAGCCCACTCCGATCGTGAACGAGCTGTGCGCCGTGCCCTCGGGGCTCGGCGTGTCGATCGCGGTGAGGGCGTCGCCGAGGGTGACCGCCGGACCTGCCTGGTGCGTTCCGTCGGTGAACGTCACGAGCGTGAGCGCGCGGTTCTCGACCCCGCTCTGGGCGGCGGCGACGTCCTCGGCGTCGAGGGCCGCGATCCCGTCGACGACGGCCCCGTAGAGGTTCGTCGAGGTGCTGAACGGCGGCTCGTCGTTCAGCGCGTCGATCGCCTCCAGCAAGAGCGTGCGATCGTTCGAGAACCCGAAGTCGTAGCCAGCGATCGGGTAGATCGTCGGTGAACCGTCGAACCAGCTGATCTTGACGTAGTTCTCGGGCTCCTCCGTCACGATCTCGATCAGGCTTCGCGCTCCGGCCTGAACGGCGGCAGCGCCGACGGACTGGACGCTGTTGCTGCGGTCCAGGACCAGGTGGAGGTACGACCGGAAGACCTGGGGCTGCGCGAGGATCCGCTGGAAGCTCTCGGTCTGCGAGACGAGGACGCCGTTCTCGTAGATGTTGAAGTCCGCGCCGGTCAGGTTGGACGAGGGCGAGCCGTCGACGTTCGAGACCCTCAGGAACACGCTCACGCGCCCGGGAAGGTCGACGCGCGGCTCCGCGTCGAGGGCCTCGACCGAGCTCGGGACCTCGAACGGGCTGCGCCGGTCGCCCGTGGTGCTGCTGCCGCAGCCGACGAGCATCAGGATGGCGGCAATGGCGAACAGCGTGTGGCCGATCGGCCGCACGCGACGCGCGCGGTCGCTGCCGCGCGCAAATGCGGAAGTGGTCATTGCGGTGGGTCGTCGCGCGCTGTCCGGTGGAGCCCCCCGCTCCGGCCCGGGCGCGCAGTCCCCCGCACTGTGGAAAACTCAGGGGGTCCGACTCAAGGACGGATCAGCGCGCGTCGGCGAAGGCCGCTTCGAGGCCGGCGAGGCACAGGGCGACGTTCCGCTCGGTCGACCCCGCCCCCATCAGGCCGAAGCGCCAGGTGTTGCCCTTCATCGGGCCGAGGCCGCCGCCGATCTCCAGACCGAAGTGCTCCAGCAGGAAGCGGCGCGTCCCGGCGTCGTCGACCTCGCCGGGGATCGCGACGGTCGTGAGGGGATCGAGCCGCTCGCCCTCGGGGACGCGCGGCTGGAGGCCGAGCTCGGCGAGGCCCTCGCGGAAGAGCCGAGCGTTTCGCGCGTGGCGCTCGATGCGAGCGTCGAGCCCCTCTGCGAGCACGAGCCGCAGCGCCTCGTGCAGCGCGTAGAGCATGTTGATCGGCGCGGTGTGGTGATAGCTGCGGTCCTCCCCCCAGTACCCAGCGATCAGCGAGAGGTCCAGGTACCACGAGGCGACGGGATGCTCGCGGCGGCGCATTCGCTCGACCGCGCGCTCCGAGAAGGTCACCGGCGCGAGCCCGGGCGGACACGAGAGGCACTTCTGCGTCCCCGAGTACGCGGCGTCGACGCGCCAGGCGTCGATCTCGACGGCGTGCCCGGCGAGCGACGTGACGCAGTCGATGAGCAGGAGCGCGCCGAGCTCGTCGGCAACCTCGCGGATCGGCGGGATCGGCTGGAGGACGCCCGTGGAGGTCTCGGCGTGCACCACGGCCACGAGCTCGTACTGGCCATGCTCCGCGGCGGCGCGCAGGGCGTCCGCCTCGAACGCCCGTCCCCACTCGCCCTGGACCTCGGTCACCTGCGCTCCCGCGCGCCGGGCCACCTCGGCCATCCTCGTCCCGAAGACTCCGTTGACGCCGACGAGCACGCGATCGCCGGGCTCGAGCAGGTTGACCATGCAGGTCTCCATGCCGGCCGAGCCCGTGCCCGACATCGGGAGCGTCAGCGCGTTCTCCGTTCGGAACACCGCGCGCAGCATGCTGCGCAGCTCGTCCATGATCGCGACGAACGCGGGGTCGAGGTGTCCGAGCGTCGGCTTCGCCATCGCGGCGAGGACCGAGTCGGCGACGTCGGAGGGGCCGGGTCCCATCAGGACGCGGCGCGGCGGAGCGAGGGATCGAGGTGCGTTCACCGCCGGATCCTCGCCCCCCGCCGCGGCGGACGCAACCGAGCGACACCGCTGCGCGGGTGACGTCGACGGAAGGCGCTTAGACTGGAGGGTCCGAGCGGGCCGGCGCGAATCGCGCACCGACGCGCTCGTCAGCCCTTCCCACGATCTCGCGATGGACCGTCCCTTCCTTCACTCCACGCTCGTCTTCGCCGCAGCACTCGGCCTCACCGGCGCCGCCAGCGCCCAGGGCTCCGGCGTCTCCATCTACATGGACGTCGGCAGCACGACCTTCGGTCTCGGCCTGCCGTCCAGCTCGTTCGCCGCGGCCGCTCCGGACCCGGGCGTCTGGAACGGCATCGATCCCGACGGGATCCCCGGCAACGTCTACTCGTCTCCCCCGCTGCTCGATACGAGCGGCGCGCCGACCGCCGTCACGCTCGAGTGGGACGGGATGGGGATGCCGCCGATCACGCGCGAGGACGACGAGATCAACACGACCGGCGACGACGAGGCGCTGCTCGACGACTACGGCTACAACGTCGGACCCAGCGTGGTCACGATCTTCGACCTCCCGCCGGGCTTCTACGACGTGCTGACGTACGCGATGGCGCCGGACGATCCGACGTTCCAGACCAACGTCTCCGTTCTCGGCTCCTCGGATCCGCTCCAGGTGGTCGGAGGCGACTTCTCCGGTGGCTACGTCCTCGGCGTGACGCACGCGCTGCACACCGTGTTCGCCAGCCCGACCGACCCGCTGACGATCGTCATCGACGTCGCGACCGACTTCGACACGCTGAACGGCATTCAGCTCGTGCCGTCGACGTCGGGCGGCCTGGGCACGAACTACTGCGGACCGGCCGTCCCGAACTCGTCCGGCCAGTCGGCGTTCATCCAGGCCGTCGGTTCGGACGTCGCGGCGGACAACGATCTGACGCTCCTGTGCAGCTTCATGCCGACGAACTCCTTCGCGTTCTTCCTCACGAGCCCCGATGCGAGCTTCGTGATGAACCCCGGTGGCAGCCAGGGCAACCTCTGCCTCGGCGGCTCGATCGGGCGCTACGTCGGCCCCGGCGAGATCAAGAACTCCGGGACGCTCGGCTCGATCTCGCTCACGATCGACCTGACGGCGGTCCCGAGTCCCACCGGCCCCATGGCGGCGGTCAGCGGCGACACGCTCCGCTTCCAGACCTGGTTCCGCGATAGCGTGGCCGGATCGGCGACCTCGAACTTCTCGAACGGCGTCGAGCTGACCCTTCAATAGCAGCGCTCGCGCGACGAGCCGCATCGGACCGACGAGGGCGGGCGAACAGCCGCAGGCAGCCCGCCGTTTCCTTCCCGTGCCCCCCCTCACTCACTACGCGGTCCTTACGAGCGCGCTCCTCGCCCTCGTCGCCTGCAGCGACGCGGGTGCGAGCGGGCGTGCCCCGGTCGGCGGCGGCCCGGCGACGGTGCCGGCAGCCGTCGAGGCCGTTCCCATCGAGCGCGGCACGATCACGCTCCGCCGGGTCTTCAACGGGACCCTGGAGGCCTCGGCGCGGGTCCAGATCGCACCGCGGATCGCCGGTCACCTGGAGCGCCTGACGGTCGACATCGGCGACCCGATCGGCCACGGCGAGGTGATCGCCTGGATCGACGACGACGAGCTCGTCCAGGCCGTGGCGCAGGCCGAGGCCGACCTGGCCGTCGCGAGCGCGGGCCGAGACGAGGCGGAGGCCTCGTCCCAGCTCGCCGAGCGCAGCCTGGAGCGCGTGACCCAGCTGCGCACCGAGGGCGTCACGTCCGAGTCCCAGTTCGACAGCGCGCGCGCCTCGTCCGTCGCGGCGCGCGCTGCCGTCCAGGTCGCGGAGGCGCGCGTCCTCCGCGCCGAGGCCGCCCTCGAGTCGGCGCGCGTCCGGCTCCAGCGGACGCGGATCTTCGCCGAGTGGGACGAGCCCGAGCGGCTCCGCGCGGACGCCCCCGCGGAGCCCGTCCCGACCCGCGTCGTCGCCGAGCGGTTCGTGGACGAGGGGACGATCGTCAACGCGCAGACGCCGATCGTCTCGATCGTGTCCCTCCAGCCGATCGTCGCGGTCGTGTTCATCCCCGAGCGCGACTACGCGCGACTCGCGATCGGCCAGGACGCCGACCTCACGACGGACGCGTATCCGGGAGAGACCTTCTCGGGTCGCGTCGCCCGCATCGCTCCCGTCTTTCGCAGCACGACGCGCCAGGTGCGCATCGAGCTGGAGATCGCCAACGACGACCTGCGCCTGAAGCCGGGCATGTTCGTCCGCTCGACGCTGGAGCTCGCGCGCGACGAGGAGGCGACGATCGTCCCCTACGCGGCGCTCACGACGCGTCGCGACGAGCGCGGCGTGTTCGTGCTTCCGCCCGGCGAGTCGAACGTTCGCTGGGTGCCCGTCGAAATGGGACTCCGGGAGGACGACCGGATCCAGGTCCGCGGCAGCGGCCTCGTGGGCCGCGTCGTCACGCTCGGGCAAGAGCTCTGCGACGACGGCTCCAGGGTGACGACGCCCGACGCGGGCGACCTCCGGTGAGCCTCCCCGCCGCGAGCGTCAGGCGTCCCGTCTTCGCAACGATGGTGACGCTGATGGTCGTCGCCCTCGGCGTCGTCGCGTTCGGCCGCCTGCGCATCGACCTGCTGCCCGAGGTCGAGATGCCCTCGTGCTCGATCAGCGCCGACTACGACGGCGCCAGCCCCGAGGTCGTCGAGCGTCTGGTCACCCAGATCCTGGAGGAGGTCTGCGCGACCGTCCCCGGCGTCCAGGAGCTCGAGTCGACCTCCAGCGAGGGCCGGAGTCGCGTCTCCGTTCGCTTCAGCTACGGCGTCGACCTCGACTCGGCCGCCGTCGACCTGCAGGCGCGCGTCGACCAGGAGATCGACGAGTTCCCCGAGGAGATGGGACGGCCGCGCGTGTCGAAGTTCGACATCGCGAACTTCCCGATCGTGATCCTCGGAATCAGCAGCAAGCTCGACCCGGTCGCGCTGACCGAGATCGTCGAGAACCAGGTCCGCTATCGCTTCGCCAGGATCCCCGGCGTCGCTCAGGTCGATCCCTGGGGCAGCTACCTCCGCGAGGTCAGGGTGGAGCTCGACCCGGCGCGGATGAACGCGCTCGGGATCCCGCTCGACCGCGTGCTCGACGCGCTCCGCGACGCGAACCTCGACCGCCCGGCGGGTCAGCTGGAGGAGGGACGCTACGAGGTCACGCTGCGCGCGCCGGCGGAGTTCACCGACCTCGACGAGATCCGCGACACGATCGTCCTGGAGCGCGGCGACGGCGCCGTGACGATCGGACAGATCGCGATCGTCGAGGACACGTACCAGAAGCTGACGCGCTACGTGCGCGTCGACGGCGAGCTTGGACTCCGGCTCGCGATCCGCAAGCAGTCGGACGCGAACACGGTGGAGGTCGCGCGCGAGATCCTCGAGGAGGTCGAGCGCGTCAACGAGGCGTATCCCCAGCTCGGCGTCGTCGTCACGTCGAACCAGGGCGACTTCATCCAGCGCTCGATCAAGAACGTCGCGAGCTCGGTGCTGTACGGCAGCGGCTTCGCGATCCTCGTGCTGCTCTTCTTCCTGCGGAGCCTCCGCAGCACGCTCGTGATCGCCGCGGCGATCCCGATCTCGATCATCGCGACGTTCGCGCTCCTCCAGCTCGGCGGGCTGACCCTGAACCTGATGACGCTCGGCGGGCTCGCCCTCGGCGTCGGGATGATGGTCGACAGCTCCGTCGTCGTGCTGGAGAACATCTTCAGGCGGCGGAACGAGCTCGGCGAAGACCCGCGCGCCGCCGCGGTGAACGGCGCGAACGAGGTCGCGACGGCGATCGTCGCCAGCACGATCACGACGCTCGTGATCTTCCTTCCACTCGCCTTCGTCGAGGGCGTCGCGGGCGCGCTCTTCGGCGAGCTCGCGCTCGTCGTCGTCTTCAGCCTCGTCTGCTCGCTGCTCGTGTCGCTGAGCCTCGTCCCCGTGCTGGCCTCGCGACTGCTCTCCAAGAGCGGCGAGTGCGCGTCCGCCGCCGGGCTCGGCGCGCGCGCGGCGCGCTGGTTCGAACGGATCGATGCCGGCTACGCGGCCGTGCTGCGCCGGACCGTGCGACACCCGCTGGTGGTCGTCGTGACTTCGCTCGGCCTGCTCGGAGCAAGCCTTCTGCTCTACCCGCTGATCGGCACGGAGTACCTCCCCCCCAGCGACGAGGGCGAAGTGGAGGTCACGGGCGAAATGGAGGTCGGCACGCGCCTCGAGCTGGTCGACCGCCAGACGCGGAAGCTGGAGGAACTCGCTCTCCCCCTCGTCCCCGAGGCCGTCTCCAACATCGTCTCCGTCGGCCCGGGCTGGCGGAGCACGCAGGCGGCGCGCGGCGAGGTCAAGATGGGACTCCTGCCCGCCCGCGAGCGAACGCGGTCGAACGCCGAGATCGCTGCAGATCTGCGCGAGAAGCTCACCGGCAAGGTTGCCGGGATGAAGATTCGCACGCGCGCGCCGGAGGGTCAGTTCTTGCTTCAGCGCGTGCTGGGGAGCGAGAGCGGGATCGAGGTCGAGGTGCGCGGCCCGAACCTCGACGTCCTGGAGGGGCTCGCCGCGCGCGCGGCGGAGATCGCGGAAGGCGTCCCGGGGATCACCGACGTGGACGTCAGCCGTAAGGCCGGCGCTCCGCAGCAGGAGATCCGCGTCGATCGTCAGAAGATCGCCGACGTCGGCCTGTCCGTGCGCGACGTGACGCGCGTCCTGGAGATCGGGTTCGCGGGTGCGCAGGCGGGCGAGTATCGCGTGGAGGGCAACTCCTACCGCATCCTCGTCCAGCTGGAGGACGCCGAGCATCGCTCGATCGAGGAGGTGCTCGACCTGACGCTCAGCACGCCGGAGGGTGAGCCCGTCGCACTGCGCAACCTCGTCTCGGCGGAGTCGAGCCGCGGACCGCTCGTCATCGAGCGCAAGGACCAGCAGCGCGTGGTGAAGGTCAGCGCGAACGTCGCCGGCCGCGCCGAGGGCACGGTGGCACGCGAGCTCCAGAGGGAACTCGACGCACTCCCGCGACCGAGCGGTCACGACATCGAGGTCGCCGGCACGTTCCGCGAGCAGGAGCGCGCGTCGCGCGAGCTCACCGTGTCGTTCCTCCTCGCGATCGCGCTCGTCTACATGGTCCTCGCCTGCCAGTACGAGTCGCTGCGCGATCCGCTCGTCGTGATGCTGTCGGTGCCGTTCGCGGCCGTGGGCGTGCTCGTGACGCTCTACCTCACCGACACGACGTTCAACATCCAGAGCGCGATCGGCTGCATCGTCCTCGGCGGCGTCGTCGTGAACAACGCGATCCTGCTGGTGGACCAGGCGACGCGCCTCCTCGGCGAGGGACGGCCGGTTCGCGAGGCGGTCGCCGAGGCGGGGCGGAGACGACTCCGCCCCATCCTCATGACGACGCTGACGACGATGCTGGCGCTCCTACCGCTGGCCTTCGGGATCGGCGAGGGCGCCGACGCCCAGGCGCCGCTCGCCCGCGCCGTCGTCGGCGGCCTCGCCGGCTCGACGCTGATCACGCTGCTGCTGATCCCTGCGGTCTACGCGCTGATGCACCGCAGGGCCGCGGTCTGACGAGCCTCGGTCAGAGCCTGGACAGCGATCGCTGCAGCTTGCGCTGCCCAGGCCCTCAGGAACCGCCGGCGCCGTCGAGGAGGTGCTCGCGAATGAGCTCCCACTCCATCTGGCGCGCGTGCCACGACAGCTGGGCGTCGCGGATGCCGTGACGCGTCTGCGCGTACGCCATCATGCTCCAGTTGGTCTTGCCCGCCTTCATCAGAGCGTGCGCCATCTGGAACATGTTCTGGACGTGCACGTTGTCGTCCATGATCCCGTGGTGGAGATGAAGGTGACCGCGTAGGTCCTTCGCGACTCCCAGGACGCTCGTCGCCTCGTAGCCCTCGAGGTTGTCGGACGGCGTCCGCATGTACCGCTCGGTGTAGATCGTGTCGTACATGCGCCAGTCGTAGACCCCGCCCCCGGCGATGCCGAGCGCGAAGCGATCCGTGCGGCACAGGCAGTTCGCGGTCATCGTCCCGCCGAAGCTGTAGCCGGTGATGCCGACGCGCTCGGCGTCTGCCCAAGGGTTCTTCGTCAGCCACTCTACGACGTCGACCATGTCGTCGACCTCCTGGAGGCCGACGCGACGGTAGAGCGCCTTCGTTGCGGCGTGGCCGCGGCGGGTCGACGTGCGAACGTTGGCCTGCAGCACGAGCACGCCATTCTGGGCGAGGTAGTGGAAGAACGCGTTCGTGTTCCAGCGGTTGCGCACGGAGGGCGCAGCCGGACCGGAGTAGGTCGACACCCACACCGCGTACTTGCGCGCCGGGTCGAAGTCCGCTGGCTTGAGGAGCGCGGCGTCCAGCTCGACGCCGTCGCGCGTGGCCACCCGGTGCAATTCCCAGGTCCCGAGCGCGATGTCGGCCGCGGGCCGCTCGGCTCGAGCGAGCTCGCGCACGATGTTGCCGTCCGCGTCACACAGCCGCACGACGCCGGGCACGGTGAGGCTGGAGAAGCGATCGATGAACATCGACCGGTCGCCGTTGAACGAGACCGAGTGCGTCCCGCGGTCCTTCGTCAGGCGCGTGAAGCCCGAGCCGTCGAGAGCGACCCGGTACAGGTTGGTGTCGATGTCGCCGCCCTCGGTGCACTGGAACCAGACCGCCCCGAGAGCGTCCTCCGTCGGCTCGTCGACGTGGTCGATGCTCGTGAGGTTCCAGGGCCCGCTCGTGACGGCGCCGACGAGCGTGCCGTCCGCGCGATAGCGATACAGGTGGTTCGTGCCGGTCCGGTGGCTCTGCCAGAGGAACGTCCCGTCGGCGAGCCAGAGCGGAGGCTCCGGACGCTCCGTCCAGGCGTCGGACGTCTCCCGGATCAGCACCTCGCCGACTCCGGTCGCCGGGTCGACGGCGAGGAGGTCCATCCAGGTCTGGATTCGATCCTGGACATGGACGAGGCAGCGCGCCCCGTCGGGCGTCCAGCCGACGCGCACGACGAGGATCTCCTGGCCGTCGTAGCTGGAGAGATCGACCCAGTGCGTCTTTCCGGCGCGAACGTCGGCGATGCCGACGGAGACGATCGGGTTCGGATCGCCGACCTTCGGGTAGTTGGTGACCTCGGGGTCGACGCGGAAGTGATCGTCCTCGATGTGGTCGACGACGGTGAACTCGTGGACGGGACTCTCGTCGAGCGAGAGGAACGCGGTGTGCCGCCCGGTCGGCGACCAGAAGTGACCGAGGAAGTCGCCGCGCCCGTAGATCTCCTCCTGGTAGACCCAGTCGAGGACGCCGTTGAAGCGCTCGGGACCGCCGTTCGACGTGATCGCATGCGACTCTCCCGTCGCCGCGTCGATCATGTACAGGTCGTTCTCGCGGACGAACGTGACGACGGCGCCGTCCGGCGCGAGGCGGTCGTAGCGGATCTCGCCGTCGGCGCCGCGCGCGACCACGATCGGGTCCGAGCCGTCGCGATGGACCCAGAGCTCCTCGTCGACGTAGACCATGCGCGCGGTCCCGTCGTTCGACGTCTGCTCCGGGCGCTGGAGGATTGCCTCGGCGATCTTCTTCGCCTTCTTCGGCGGCCGCTCGCCGTCGCCCGCGATCCGGTTCGCGAGATCGCTCACCGCCTTGGCCGCGGCTTCCGCGTCGCCGTCCTCCTTGGGAACGAAGTCCGCGGCGTCGCCTGACCGGGCGTCGAACCAGCGCGGAGATCCCGTCTTTCCCTTCTCGTCCTTCTCCCCCGGAAGTTCGAGGTGCACGCCGTCCCAGGCCCACCGCCAGCGGGGAAGCTCGGGGGACAGGGAGACCCGCGCGGCGCCGGAGCCCCGATTGGTCTGGGCGAGAGTGAGCGCCCCCTCCGTAGGGGCGGCGTCCTGGGCGAAGGCCGCCGGGGCGGAGCCTGCGAGAACGAGGGCGGCGACGAACGTGGGGAGAGACGGAATCATGGACGCGGCCAAGGCGTGGGGAGGGAAGGTCGGACTAGGATCTGCGCCGACCACGGGATTGTAGGGCGCGGTCCGAATGGACCCGCCGCCGCCGCGTAGGCCGTACGGGCTTCGAACGCGCCCCAGGACCCATATCCCGCATCGCCATGCTGCTTCCCGCACTGCCCCTGTCGCTCGTCGTCGCACTCGGCGATCCGTCGCACGCCGCGGAGGTCGACCTCCTCGCGGCGATCCCGAAGGACACCTTCCTCGCCGTCCACGCCCCCGACCCGCGCGGACTCGTCGCCTCGCGCGAGACGAGCTCCTGGCTCGGCTTTGCGATGGACCCCGAGTGGAACTCGATCGTCGGGCCGCTCCTGAGCGTGCTCGACGTCGACGCGGACCCGGACGAGATGGCGCTGTGGCGCGATCGCCTCTTCCAGGCGCTCGCCGACGCGAACGGCTTCGTCGCTTTCGTCGGCGACGGGTTCGGGGACGGCGACCCGGTTCTCGGGATCCTCGCCGACGGCGGTCCCGACGCGGCCGCGCTCCTGCGCACGCTCCTGGCGAAGGACGCCACGCCCGAGACGATCGCAGGTGGGCACGAGGTTCACATCTCCGACGAAGGACGCGGTGAGCTCTACTACGAGCGCGACGGCATCATCCTCGTGCTCTCGACGCCGACCGTCGAAGACGTGAGGGGCCTCGCTTCGGAGTGCCTCGACGCACTGGGCGCCGGCGTGCCGCGCGGCCCGTTCGGGCTCGAGGGACTCGCAGCGCAACGGCGCGGCGCGGCGCTGGAGCTCGCGGTCGACATGTCCCAGCTCTGGGCCGAGATCGAGCGCGTCGAGGAGCCGACCGAGGGGATCGAGAGCCGCGTCTTCGACGCGATCGCGTCCTTCGAGTGGCTGTACGGGTCGATGACGTTCGGCGATGGCGAGACGTCGGACATGAGGCTCGTCGCGCCCTACGGAGAGACGACCCTGCTCGGCGAACTGCTCGCGCACTTCGGCGCCGCGGACACGTCTCTCTTCGCTGACGTTCCCGCGGGAATGGCCACTGCGACCGTGGCCTCGTTCGACGTGGCCGGCTGCACGGACTGGCTCATGGACGTCGTCGAGGACACGTCCGAGGAGGGCTACGAGATGATGCGCTCAGGCCTGAGCGCCGTCACGGAAACCGTCGGCATCGACGTGCTCGGCGACTTCGCCTACAACGCGACGGGTCGCTTCCTGGCCTTCTCGTCCGCGCCGACCGATGAGGACGCACCCGTCACGATGAGCGCCTCGCAGGGCACGACGTTCGTCATGGAGGTCAAGGAGACGCTTCCGATCGTCGACGCGGTCGAGATCCTCCTGGAGATGAGCGGATTCGGCGCGGACGTCGAGACCGAGAGCGCAGAGATTCCGGGCGACGAGGACGGCCTCGAAGTCTGGCGTATGGCGCCTGACCTGGCCCTCGAAGACGTGGTGGAGATCGGCCTGGCGGCGGGCGGCGGTCGTCTCGTCGTTTCCACCAACCAGAGTTCGTTCGACCGGTACATCACGCACATGGGCGCTGGCGAGGGCGCTCCCACGCTCCTGAACGACCCGGAGCTCGCTGCCGCAGCCGAGGGCGCTCACGGAGCGATGGTCTCGCTGCAGTCGATGGACGAGATCGCGGACCAGATCCGCTCGATGGCCAGCGCCCTCGACGACATGACGCTGGAACTCGGCGCGATCGACCGCGAGTCCGGCAGCACGCTCTCGTCGACCGTAGACGCGTTCGATCGCATCGCCGTCCTCATGGACCAGTACTTCGACGGGATCGCAATCACCGAACTGCACGTCGCCGACGGGCTCATCCGCTATCACAGCCGTTCGCGCTGATCGCCTCTCCACCGCTTCCTGCTCTCCTCCACATTCCAACCACGACCCATGCTGACGTTCACGCTCGCCGCCGCGCTCTTCGCTGCCCCCGCGGCGACATCGTCCAACGACTCGCTGCTCGACGCCCTCGAGGGCGACTTCGACATCGTCCTGCGCCTCGGAGACCTCGCGTCGGCCGCGAGCGTGGAGGCTCCAACTGCGTGGATGCGCGTTCTCGGTGATCCCCGCCTCAGCGACGCGATCGCCCGCGGCGTCGAGATCCCGCCTGAAGCCGCGAAGGACATCGATCGTGCGCTGCGACTCGTGCGCAGCGGAGCCTTCGGGGTGAAGATCAGCGACGACGGTCAGCTCGTCGGCGCAGTGCGAGCGGACGAGGGGTTCATCGCGTCGCTCCGCTCGACGGTGAGTCGCTTCGAGGGTGAGCTCGCCTGGACGGACGAGTCGATCCTGGGGCATCCCGGTCACCGCATCGGGAACGGGGGTCCCGAAGGCGTCACCCTGGTCGAGGTCGACCGGGCGATCCTGGTCGGCGTCGGGCCGAATGACACCGTCGAGCCGCAGCTCGGTCGAGTCCTCGCGGCTCTGGAGGCCGGTCGACAGTCCGCCGCTCCGTGGTGGGAGTCGCGCCCCGTCGATCGCGTCGACGACGCGCTGGTCGAAGCGTTCTTCTCGATGGATGCGCTCGGGAAGGACGACCCCGAGATGACCGAGATCCTGTCCGAGGGGCAGATCGCCTATCTGGCCCTCGGCGACGACGCTTCGGGCGCGAGCGAGATCTCGTTCCTACTGACGACGGCGGGAAGCAAGCCGGTCGCAGCACTCGCGGGAGCCTTCGGCGAAGCCGAGACCGACCTCCTGAAGCTGGCGCCGAAGAGCTCGCTGGCTGTCACGGTCATGAAGGTCGACTTCGGCGTCCTGATCGACGCGGCCCTGATGCTCTCGGGTGAGGCTGCCGCGCGTGACCAGTACGAGGGTGCGCTGATGGCAGCGAGCTCCTCCCTCGGCGTCGACGTCGAGGAGGACATCATCGGGAACCTCACCGGAGACCTCGTCATGGTCCAGTACCCGGTGCCCGCGGCCGGGATCGACATCGACGATCCGATGGCGGCGGCGGACCTGGCGCCGACGATCGCCCTTGGAATCAGCGACAGCGAGCCGTTCTACACGCTCATCGAAACGGCCGAGGTGTTCCTGGGTCCCGACGGCGTCGAGGTGGAAGACACGGAATCTGCAACGCTCTGGACCTTCGAGCCGTTCCCCGAACTGAGCATCACGCTCGCTCTTACGGAGTCGATGCTCATCGTCGGAACGAGCGATCGTGCGAAGGGGATCCTCGCGCGAGCGAGCGGAGCGGGCAGCGCCGGACTCGTCGGCGACTCCGACATGGCGTTCATCGGCGATCACCTCGGAGGGACCTACCTTGGCGTCACCGACATCGGCCCTGGCCTGGACCTCGTCCTCGCGTCGCTCGAAGCCGAGGAGCAGGAGGTCCCCTATCTCGCGCCCGTCGTTCTCGAGATCCTCCGGGATCACCTGAGCGGGCTCGGCTTCGGCGAAGCGTACTTCACCGAAGCCGTCGTCGGGTTCAAGGCGTTGATGCGGTAGTCGAGCTCTGCGCCCCGCGGCGATCAGCCGCGCTGCTGCTTGAACTGCTCGAACGGATCCTGGATCGGATCGTCGTTCCCATACTGCTGCTGCGGCGCCGGCTGCTGCTCGTGAGGCAGCGGCGCCGCGGGAGCCGGAGCCTGGTGGGCAGCGGGCGGCGGCG
>JBCCSK010000067.1:0-20295 GCA_039200205.1 Planctomycetota bacterium | reverse complement strand
CCACCGCACTCGTCGCGACGCTCGCGCTGCCCGGACCCCCGCCCCAGGACACGCCGGAGGGTGAATGGCGCAGCTGGCGCGGTCCGCTCGGCTCGGGCGCGGCCCTCGCCGATCCGCCGATCGAGTGGGACGCGGAGACCAACGTCGCCTGGACGGCGGCGCTGCCGGGCGAGGGCAAGTCGACGCCGATCGTGCTCGGGAACAGCGTCTTCGTCCTCGCCGCGGTCCCGGCGCGGGAGGCCACGCCCGAGGAGCTCGCCGAACGAACGACGACCGAGGGGCTTCGGACCGAAGCGCCCGACCACTTCATCGCGTTCCTCGCGCTCGCCTTCGACAGGAAGACCGGCGAGGCGCTGTGGGAGTCCGTCCTGGCCGAGCGATTGCCCGTCACCGGCAACCACTCGACGAACGGATACGCCTCGTTCTCCCCCGTGACCGACGGAGAGACGCTGTACGCGGCCCTCGGCAGCTACGGCGTCCACGCGATCGATCCGAAGAGCGGCGACGTCAAGTGGAGCCACGAGCTCGGGCCGCAGATCACGCGGCGGGGCTGGGGCGAGGCGGGCTCGCCCGCGGTGCACGGCGACACGCTGGTCGTCGTCGCGGACCAAGAGGAGGCCTCGTACATCGTCGCGCTCGACGTGGATGACGGAACGGTGCGCTGGCGCGCCGACCGCGACGAGCCGAGCACGTGGACGACGCCCGTCATCGTCGACGCGGGCGGCGCGACGCAGGTCCTCGTGAACGGAACGACGGCGGCGCGCTCGTACGACCTGGCGAGCGGAGAGGTCCTTTGGTCCTGCGGCGGTCAGACGGTGAACGCGATCCCGACGCCGGTGACGGACGGGAAGATGGCGCTGTTCACGAGCGGCTACCGGGGACAGGCGTGCTTCGCATTCGACCTTTCGCGGCGCGGCGACCTCGCCAGCGTCGAGGGCGGGATCGCGTGGCAGCACTCCGACGGAACGCCGTACGTGCCCTCGCCCGTCCTCGTCGACGGGCGCGTCTACATGCTGAGCGGGCTCTCGGGGATGCTCACGTGCCTCGACCTCGCGAGCGGCGAGCTCCTGCTCGACCGCGAGCGGCTCGACCTCGGGAAAGTCTACGCGTCGCCGATCGCAGCCGCTGGACGGATCTACGTCATTGATCGCGATGGAACGGCCGTCGTGCTCCAGCACACCCCCGGCGAACCGCCGAAGGTCCTCGCCCGCAACGAGCTCGGTGATCCGATCGACGCGACGCCGGTCGCCGTCGGCGAGGCCCTGTTCGTCCGCTCGGACTCGACGCTCTACGCGATCGGTCGGCCCTAGCTGAATTGGACTTCGGTTCCGGGCTCCAGCAGCTCGACGCGGTCGTCGCCGATGGCGGCGATCGCCGCCCGGATCTCGGCGCGGTAGGCGGGCTTCATGTGCGTGATGAGCACGCGCACGTTCGAAGGCGCCTTGGCGAGCTCGGCCCTGAGCGTGTCCGGCGTCAGGTGTCCCGACCCGTCGGCGATCACCTGGAGAGCGTCGGGGAAGCTCGCCTCGAGCACGACGGCGCGGACGCGCGGCGACGAGCGCGCGATCTCCCAGAGCCTCTCCGTCGGGCCGGAGTCGGCGCCCAGGACGATCGCCGTCTCGCCGTCGTCGACGAGCAGCCCGTGCGTCGGCACCGGGTGATTGACCTCGAATGCCGTGAGGGCGAAGCCCGCGAGGTCGAACGGATGCTCGAGCGGGAAGGGCACGAGCCGCATCAGCGGTCGCCCGTCCGGCTCCGTGAGTGCCTCGAAGTCGGGGAAGAGCGGGCCGCTGAACAGATGCGCGCGCAGCGCCTCGATCGCGCCGGGCGACGCGTGGACGAGGACGGGAGCGCGCCCCCGTGCGACGAGCGCCTCGACGAACATCGGAAGCGTCGCGACGTGGTCGATGTGGGCGTGCGTGAGCACGATCTCGCGCACGCGCAGCATCTCGTCGACGTCGTCGATCAGGCCGATCGCGCCGGCGTCGACCGCGAGCGGGCCCGCGCCGTCGCCCTCGACGATGAAGCTCGTCAGCGGCTGGGCGGCGAAGCCCTCCGCCAACGAGCGACCGTGCGCGCTCGCGAGCAGTCGGAGCAGCATCCGCGCGGCGCTACTTCGTCCCACCCGCGACGTCGAGCTCGCGCAGGAACACGTTGCGGAAGGCGACGACGACGTCGGACGACTGCTCGCCCGCCGAGCCGTGACGCTGCATGCCGATGAACCCGCGCCGTGCGCGCTCGGCGAACGGCGGGCCCTGCTTCGGCTCGACCTCACGCGTGTCGATGTCCCACAGGATCACGCCGTTCAGAGCGCAGTGCATGCGAGGGCCGACGCAGCGGATCTCGTACATGTTCCAGCTGCCGACCGGGCGAAGCGCGGACTTCGCGGGCGCGACGGCTCCGTAGAGGCCGCCCGTGAACTGGTACGGGACGAGCTTCGAGCCGCTCGCCGCCTCCCAGTCGAAGTCGTCGAGGATCTGGATCTCCGATCCGTTGAACGACGGGTTGCCGCCGTCGAGCGAGCGCAGGAACACGCCGGAGTTCGCGAGGCTCGCGATCCGGAAGTCCATGCGGAGCTCGAAGTCGTCGTAGTCGCCGCGCGTCGTCCGGATGTAGGGCGCGCTGCCCTCGTGCAGCGCCTGCAGCTCGCCGCCCTCGACGCGGAAGCCCGCGGCCTGCGCCGCTTCCCGGTCGGGCGTCGTGCCGTCGCCGCCCCCGACGGACCAGCCGGCGAGGTCGACGCCGTTGAAGAGCGGGACCCAGCCCGCCGCGTCGCCGACCGCCGTCAGCCGCAGCGTGCCGTCGTCCGAACGCTCGAACTCGGTCGCTGCGCCCTTCGGAAGCGATCGGACGCGGAGGTTCTTGAACCGCACGGCGGCGTCCTCGGGGTCGTTCATCCCGCCGTGGACCTGGATCCCGATGCGGCCGGAACGCGCGAACGGGCCCATTCCCTCGGTCACGCGGTAGTCGACGACGCGCCGGCCGTCGATCCACGCCACGAGGTGCATCGGATCACCGACGCAGCGGACGCGCACGTGGCACCACTCGCCGCTCCGCCACACGTCGCTTCCGCCGGTCTCGCGGTAGAGCCAGCCGTTCGAGTAGATGCCGCAGATCGACCCGCCAGGACGGTCGTCGATCGTGAACTGCGCGCCGCGCTGCTCGGGGAGCATGCGGACGAAGATCCCGCTGTCGAACGGCGCCGTCACGCGCACGTCGCACTCGAACTCGAAGTCGTCGTAGAGGTCCTCCGTGTAGAGGAGTCCGCCGCGCGCGCCGTCGGCCTCGCGTCCGACGATCGCGCCTTCCTCGATCGTCCAGTCGGCGTCGCCGTCGTAGGGCCCGCCGACCTCCGTCCAGCCGTCGAGCGACTTGCCGTCGAAGAGGCTGACCCAGCCGCCGTGGTCGGCTTGCATGGCCAGAGCGGGTGTCGCGGAGAGGAGGACGGCGAGGGAGAGTGCGCGGAGGATCATCGTGCGAGGTCGCGAACGGCCTGGGTGAGGAGCGCGACACCGTACCCGGTCCCGCGGCCGCCGCGCACCGAGGGGAAGGCCATGTCGACGTGGGCCCAGCGAGCGTCCGTGCCGTCGAGGTGCCAGTGGACGAACTCTGCCGCGCAGGACGACTGCGCGTTGGCCCGATTGGCGACGGAGTTCTTCATGTCGGCGATCTGGCTCTTGAACTCCGCCCGGTAGAACTCGGGCGCGTACGGGAGCGGGTGGACGAGGTCGCCGCTCGCGCGGCCGGACGCCCAGATCGTCTCTTCGAGCTCACCGTCGCTCGCGACGAGTGCGCCGTGCATGTTGCCGGTCGCAATCCCCTGCGCGCCGGTCAGCGTCGCGATGTCGATCACCGTGTCGGCCTTGAGGTTCCGCGCCGAGTAGCTGACGCCATCGCCGAGGAGGAGCCGTCCCTCGGCGTCGGTGTTGTTGATCTCGACGCTCATCCCGCTGTGCATCCGGATGACGTCGTCGGGCTTCACCGCCGCGGGGCCGATCGCGTTCTCGGCCAGACAGATGACTGCGCTGACCTTGCACGGCGCACCGCCCTTGACGAGGGCGTAGAACGCGCCGAGCACAGCGGCCGCACCGCCCATGTCGGCCTTCATGCCGACCATCGCGCCGCTGATCTTCAGCGACAGCCCTCCGGTGTCGAAGGTGACGCCCTTGCCCACGAGCGCGATGTGCCGCTTCGCCTTCGACTTCGCCGTCGGCGTGTGGGTGAACACGAGCATGCGCGGCTCTTCGACGGCCTGGCGCCCGACCGCGTGGATGCCGCCGAGACCCGCGCGGACGAGCGCGTCTCCGACGAACGCCTTGCGCGTCAGGCCGGGCAGGCCGCGCAGGAGCTTGGCGGCCTCGGTCTGGAACCCGTGCGGCGCGAGGTCGGTGGGCGGCGTGTCGACGAGTCGCGCCGCTTCGCGCAGTCCCTCGACGATCGGCGTCACCGTTCGAGGCGGCGCGATCGGCTCCTCGTCGGGGCCGAGCGCAAGCACGGAGAGCTTCGGCTCGGCGGGCGCCTTCTCGGCGCGCTCCCCCGGGCGCTTGCGCGGGGGCCTCTGGTACAGGGGCAGCGCCCTGGCGATCGCACACGCGGCAGGCGCGTAGTGATCGGGATCGTCGAGGAGCAGGAGGATCGCGGCGCTCCCCTTCCGACCGGTGCTGGACTGGGCGACGACGGCCCGGATCGCGTCGGCGCGCGAAGGGGCGTTGTGCCGTGATACCTCGTCGGGCAGGACGCCGACCGCGAGCTTCCGCGGACTGTCCCCGGTGAGCGTCCCGGCGGCGAGACCCGAGAGCCCCGGATCGAGGTCGCCCGAGAGATCGAGCGCGAGCCGCATGACGGGCTCGGGCAGGCAGTCGAGGAACGAACCGTCGTCGAAGCGACGCTTGGGTGCGACGACGAGCAGCGCGTCGGCTCCGCGGAGCAGGCTGTCGACGGTCTTCGTGAATCGGATCCGCGTCATGCCAAAGACTCTAGTGGTTGTGCGCCGCGAAATTGACGCCCGCGGGAAGACTTCGAACGGCCGATTCGACGCATCGCGGCTATCCTCGCGCGCCGGAGAGGATCGCCGATGGGAGACTGGACGCACGAGGAGAGCGCTGGCCGATACCTGGTCGACCAGTGGGGTTCGCCGTACTTCAGGGTCGGCGAGAGCGGGCGCGTCGTCGTCCATCCGGAAGCCTCCGAGGACGAGCCCGGACCGGGCATCGACCTGTACGAGCTCGTGGGCCAGATCCGGCGACGCGGCGTGCTGACCCCGCTGCTCATCCGCTTCGACGGCCTCCTGCGTGCGCGCGTGCGCGACCTGTTCCAGGCGTTCGATCGCGCGCGCGAAGAGTTCGGGTACGCCGCCCCCTACCGCGGCGTGTTCCCGATCAAGGTCAACCAGGAGCGCCAGGTCGTCGAGGCCATGATGGGCGCCGGCCGCGAGCTGGGCATGGGCCTTGAGGTCGGCAGCAAGCCCGAGCTGATCGCCGGCATCGCCCTCGAAGCGGGCGAGCGGGCGCTGATGATCTGCAACGGCTACAAGGACGCCGACTACGTCGAGACGGCGCTCCTGTCGTCGCGCCTCGGCATCACGCCGATCATCGTCGTCGAGAAATTCACCGAGCTCGCGACGATCGTCGAGGCGTCGCGCAAGCTCGGGATCCGTCCGCGGATCGGCGTTCGCTGCAAGCTGTCGTTCCGTTCGTCGGGGCGCTGGCAGGACTCGGTCGGCGACCGCTCCAAGTTCGGCCTGACGACGCGCGAGATCGTGCGGGTCGTCGAGGAGCTCCGGCGCGCGGATCTCCTCGACTCGCTGGAGCTCCTGCACTTCCACATCGGGAGCCAGATCTCGGACATCCGGTCGATCAAGCAGGCGATGCGCGAGGCGACCAACATCCTCGTCGGCCTGACGAAGCTCGGCGCACACATCCGCTGGTTCGACGCCGGCGGCGGCCTCGGCATCGACTACGACGGTTCGAAGACGGACTTCGATTCGAGCCGCAACTACTCGCTCCAGGAGTACGCGAACGACGTCGTCTACTCGCTCGTCGAGGCGGTCGAGGAGCACGGCCTCGAACCGCCGACGATCGTGACCGAGTCCGGCCGCGCGCTCGTCGCGCACCACGCGGTGCTCGTCGCCGAGGCCCTTGGTCGAACGACGTTCGATGCGGGTGACGACGCTCTCGCGCGCGTCGACGCGGACTCGCCGGAGGTCGTCGCTTCGATGGCCGAGCTCACCGACACGATCACGCAGGACAACTACCTCGAGACCTACCACGACGCCGTCGACCTGCGCGACCAGGCGATGCTGCTCTTCAACACGGGCCAGCTCGGGCTCGACGAACGTGCGTGCGTCGAGGAGCACTTCTGGCGCGCGTGCAACGCGGTGCTGTCGAAGGCGCGGCTCGCGGACTACGTGCCCGAGGACGTCGAAGAGCTCGAGAAGGCGCTGGCGGACACGATCTTCCTGAACATGTCGGTGTTCCAGTCGCTCCCCGACGCCTGGGCGATCGATCAGCTGTTCCCGGTGATGCCGATCCACCGGCTCGATCAGGAGCCGAAGCGTCGGGCCGTGCTCGCGGACCTCACGTGCGACTCGGACGGCAAGATCCAGCGCTTCATCGACCTGCGCGGCGTCAAGCACACGCTCGAGGTGCACGACGACGTCCCGGGCGAGCCGTACTTCATGGGGTTCTTCCTCGTCGGCGCGTACCAGGAGATCCTGGGCGACATGCACAACCTGTTCGGCGATACGAACATCGTGCACGTCGACGTGGACGGAGAGGGACGGCCGAAGCTCACGCACGTCCTGCGCGGAGACCGCGTCCGAGAGGTTCTCGACTACGTCGACTACTCGGAGGAAGAGGTGCTGCGGCAGCTCCGTGGGCACGTCGAGGACGCGCTGGAGGCGGGGCGGCTCACGTACGAGGAGTCGGCTCTCTTCTGGCAGCACTACGAGGACGCGCTCGCGAGCTACACGTACCTTCGACCCAGGGCCCCGGTGCTCGATTCGCACCAGATCGCGATGCCCTCGCGCGCGACCGACGACCTTCCCCGCGCCGAGGAGCGCACCGACGACCATGCCGATGACCCGACCGGGATCCCTCGTTAGCCTCCAACTCGAGATCGTCGACGTCGACGGGGACGTCGTCGAATCGACGCCTCCCGAAGAGCCGCTCCAGGTCGAGCTGGGCGCGGGAGAGCTGCCGCCGAGCGTCGAGGAGGCGCTCCTCGGCGTCGACGTCGGCGCCGAGATCGACGTCGTGTGCCCGGCGGGCGAGGCCTTCGGCGAGCACAGCCCCGAGGCGATCGTCGCCGTTCCCCGCGACGAGTTCCCGGACGACGTCGAGCTCGAGAAGGGGGCCTCCGTGGGGATCACGGTCGAGAGCGACGGCGGGGAGGTCGAGGAGATCGACGCAGTCGTCGTCGAGGTGAACCCCGACGCCGCGATCCTCGACGCGAACCACCCGCTGGCCGGGCGAGAGGCGCGCTTCAGGGTCAAGGTCGTCGCGGTCGAGGAGTGACGCGCCTCGTGCGGACCGGCGCGCCCGAAATTCCTCGCGAACGCGGGCCAGATCCGCGCGAGTCCTCCCGATCTCTCGCGGTGCACCCGGCGCCCTGCGCACGTCCGCTCCGCTCGACCCGAGGGGGCACTGTCGACGCTTGGCGCAGAGACACGGCTGCATCCCGACGACTCAAGCACGACCGGCGGTGTTCCCGTCGACCGACACCGCCCCACTCCCATGAAGCGCACCCTGCTCTACGTCGCACTCGCCGCGACGACGTTCGCGACCTCCTCCTGCATCGCCGGACCCAACCGGATCAGCCGCTACTGGGACACGTGGGTCAACCAGAAGTACTCCGAGGACTCCTGGATCCACGGCGCGCTGCTGCAGAACATCATTCCGGCCTACCCGTTCGCGGGAGCCGTCCTGTCCATCGGCGACATCGCGTTCCTGAACCCGTGGGTCTTCTGGACGGAGGACGTCTGGGACAAGCGCGGTACCGCCTACGAGTACACCCAGCCGGTCGGCGCCCAGCGCGTCGTGACGGGCTGGAAGCCCGAGAGCCTCGACGGGGATTGATCTTCGATCATCCCGTCGAACCCCACCCCGCTTCGAGCGGCGGGACGGCTGATCGGCCTCCCGCCGCTCGCTTTGTTTCGAGATCCGCGTCATGAGAGCCTGCTGCCTCGTCAACCACTACGAGTACGGGCAGTACGTCGGTGAGGCTGTCCGCTCGGCGGTCGAGCAGTCGCGCGCCCTGGACGAGATCGTGGTCGTCGACGACGGCTCGGGACCCGAGGCGCTCGAGGCCGTGCGTGGCGCGTGCTCGGCGCACGAGGGCGTCCGGCTCGTCGAGAAGCGCAACGGCGGCCAGCTCTCGTGCTTCGAGTCCGGACTGGAGCACTCCTCCGCGGAGATCGTGTTCTTCCTCGACGCCGATGACGCTTGGGAGCCGGAGTACGTGAAGACCGTGCTCGCGGTCTTCGAAGAGCGCCCCGACGTCGGCTTCGTCGCGTGCAACGAGCGACGGGTCTTCTCCGACGGCCGGTCCGAGGTCAGCGAAAGCCCGACGCGCGACCTCGGCTACTCGCTCATTCGCTCGCTGGAGCCGGGCGCCCCGTTCATCGGCCAGCCGACCTCCTGCCTCGCGATCCGCCGCAGCGTCCTCGACAAGATCTTCCCGCTCGAGCTCGCCGAGGGCTGGCGCACGTGCGCCGACGAAGCGCTCGTCTACGGGAGCTCACTGGTCGGTGCGCGGAAGCTCTTCCTCGGCGATCCGCTCGTGCGCTACCGGGTTCACGGGTCGAACCACTTCTATGGCCGCCCGTACCGCCCGGAGGATCGGCTCCTGCGCGGCGTCGAAGTCCTGCGGCTCACGGAGGTCCTTCGCCGGCGCCAGGGACTGCCGTCGTCCCTCGCACACCTCGCCCATCACGAGTTCCGGACGATCGAAAACCCGACCCGAGGGGAGTACCGGGGGTACCGAAGGCTGGTCGCGGACGCTCCGCTCCCGGCGCGCAGGAAGCGGCGCATCCGGAGCGCCCTGTTCGCCTGGTACCGGTTTCGTAAGCGCGTCTAGACTAGGCTGCTCAGCATGAGCGGCCCGAAGAGAGGCGCGGCGCCGTCCGTCACGGTGGTCGTCACCGCGTGCAGCGTCGACCGAGGTCTCGGCGAGACGCTGACCGCCGTGGCCGCGCAGGCGCAGCCCCTCGGGGCGGAGAGCCTGCTCGTCTTCAACTGCGCCGAGTCCGCGCTTCCGGCGGAAGACGTGCGATCGATGGCGGAGATCGTCGACCGCGTCCTCTTCGTCGAAGAGCCGGGGAAGTCGAACGCGCTCAATGCCGCGGCGCGTGCGAGCGACGCGGACGTCCTCGCCTTCACCGACGACGACGCCATGCCGAGGCCGGGCTGGCTCGAGGCCCTGATCGATCCGTTCGGCGCCGACTCCGAGCTCGCGGGCGTCGGCGGTCCCGTCGTCCCGGTCTTCCCGGACGGCCCGCCCCCGCGCTGGTACCGCCAGCTCGTGTCCAACAAGTCGACCCACTTCCTCGGCCCGAAGCACGACCTCGGTCCGGAGCCGATCGAATACGAGCTCCCTCTCGGCGACTCGGTCAGCCCCGTTCCCCTCGGAGCGAACTGTGCGTGGTCTCGTACGTGGCTCGAACGCTTCCCCTACCGTCCCGAGCTCGGCCCGAACCGCGCGACCGGCATGCGCGGCGGCGAAGACACGTGCCTCGCGATCGAGGTGATGCAGGCCGGTGGGTGCGTTCGCTACGCCCCTGACGCGATCGTCGAGCACCCTGTGACGCCGGAGCGACTGACGCAGAAGTACGTCATCGACGGCTTCCAGGTCCAGGGAAGCGAGCTGCCGGTCATCATGGAGCAGCTCGGCCGGAAGATCTCGAACCCGAAGCGGTTCGAGAAGGCGATTCGGCGGCGCGATCCGATGCCGCTTCAGCGCTGGCTCCTCGGTGACTACAAGCTGGTGAAGCGGCGCGCGCGCCGCGCGTACGCCGAGGCCATCCTCAGCAAGCTCGCCTCGATGTAACCGGCGCGGCGGCGCCCAGGATTGCCGCCCCTCCCAAGCTGATGGCCCGCAAGCCGAAACGCACGCCCGAGCGGATCCTCGTCGTCCGCAACGACAAGCTCGGCGACTTCGTGCTCGCCCTGCCCACGTTCGCCCTACTGAAGCGAGCGCTCCCCGCGTCCCGACTCACGGCGCTCGTTCCGGAGTACACGCGCGAGATCGCCGAGATGTCACCCGACATCGACGACGTGGTGATCGACCCAGGGGCAGACGCGGGCGTCGACGCTCTCGCGGATGCGCTTCGCCCCCACGACTTCGAGGCCGCGATCGCCCTCTGGACGACCGCACGAACCGGAAGGTCCACGCGTCGGGCTGGAATCCCGTGGCGGTCGGCGCCGGCTTCGAAGCTCCCTGCGCTCCTCTTCAACCACCCGGTCGTCCAGCGCCGTTCGAAGGTCACGAAGCCCGAGTACGCGTACAACCGCGACATGGCGCGGCACTTCCTCGCAGCGCACGGCGTCCCGGCGGAGTTCCCCCTCGAGAGGCCCGTCCTTCCGGTCGACAGCGAGCGGGCCGCGGAGCGTCGAGCCGACATCGAGCGCGCCCACGGCTTTCCGTCGTCGTCGCCGCTCGTGCTCGTCCACAGCGGGAGCGGCGGATCGGCGAACAACCTGACGATCGAGCAGTACAGCCGGCTCCTGCGCGCGCTCGACCCGGAGCGCGAGCTCTCCTTCCTGCTCACCGCCGGTCCAGGCGAGGAACAACAGGCGACGGCACTCGCAGAGAACATCGACGGCCTCCGGTGCGGCGTCCACGCATCGCGCGAGGGTCTGGCCGCGTTCGTCGAAGTCGTCGCGACGGCCGACCTGTTCATCGGAGGATCGACCGGTCCGATGCACATCGCCGGAGCGCTGAACCGACCGACGCTGGCGTTCTACCCGCGCCGCAGGACGAGCTCGCCGCTGCGCTGGCAGACGCTCAACGACGAGAGCCGTCGCCTCGCGTTCGCGCCGCCCGAGCCCGCGCACGAGCGAGACATGTCGGCCCTCGACCTCGACGCGATCGCCCTCGAGGCGCGCGCCTTCTTCGAGGGGCTCACAGGATCAGGCTAAGAGCCCTCGGAGAACAGCCGCAGGTACTCGCGGTGCGAGATCACGCGCGCCTTGGCCTTCATGGAGCGGCGCTGGTTGCGGCATGCACTCCAGAGGCCGTAGGTCAGCCACGCGCCGGCGAGGCGGCGCACGGCGCGCGTACGTCCTTCGGGCGCGTCGACGACGAACCGACTTCGCGCGTCGCGCACGTGCAGGTTGCGGAAGTACTCCTCGTTGAGGCGCTCCGGCTCGATCACGTGGTGGACGACCGTGTCGGGCATGTAGCCGATCCGGAATCCGGACCGGTGGATGCGACGCGCCATATCACCGTCCTCGTGGAGCCCGCTCGCGCCCGGCCCGAGGCGTTCGTCGAACGGACCGACCCGATCGAGGACCTCGCGCCGGATCCCCATGTTGCAGCCGTAGAGGTGCGTGTCGTCGATGATCTCGCGCCCGCGGTCGTAGAGGGGCAGCGTGCCGAAGTGCTTGGCCAGGGCGAGCTGCTCAGGGTCGGCGACGTCACGCGGCGGCTCGACGCGACCGACCGCAGCGCCAAACTCCGGATGCTCTTGGAAGAACTCGACGGCGCGAGTCACCCAGTCCACGGGAAGCTCGACGTCGTCGTCGGTGAACAGCAAGAGCGGCGCGGACGCCTCGCGAAGCGCTCGGTTGAGCGCGCGCGCCTTGCCGCGCTCCGCGACGAAGATCGAGCGCCAGTGTGGCCGATCACGCACCCAGCGCTGCATGACCTCGGCGGTCGCGTCCGACGAACCGTTGTCCGCGAGGATGACTTCGACGTCGCGATCGAAGGCGTCGCACGAAGCCGCGAGGCTGGCGAGCGCCGCGTCGAGAAGCTCGGCACGGTCGCGCGTCGCGAGGATGATCGAGAGGTCCAGCGCCATCGGTTCCCGCCGCGGGGAGGTCGGGATCCAGACTCTACGGCTACGGGGGCGACCCGCCAAACCGGGGCGCTCGTCAGCGCAGCGCGGCGAGCACCGACCGCGTCGCGTGGCTCTTGTTGAGCGTGTAGAAGTGGATTCCGGGCGCGCCGCGGTCGAGGAGCTCGCGGCACTGCGTGATCGCGTACTCGATCCCGGACGCCATCACGGCCCCGGGATCGTCCTGGACGGGGCGCAGTCGATCGAGGAGCTCCTCGGGCAGCGAGGCGCCGCACATCTTCGTGAAGCGCTCGATCTGCGCGACGTTCGTCACCGGCATGATCCCCGGGACGATCGGAATCGTGACCCCCGCCGCCCGGGCCTTTTCGACGAACGACCAGTACAGGCCGCAGTCGAAGAAGAGCTGGGTCGTCAGGAAGCAGGCGCCGAGGTCCTGCTTCATCTTGGCGAACTTGAGGTCGTCGCCCGCGGACGTCGCCTCGGGGTGAGCCTCTGGATAGCACGCCGCGCCGACGCAGACCTCGTGGTTCTCGGTCAGGAACGCGATGAGATCCGTGGCGTTCGCGAAGCCCCCTTCGGTGACCTCGAAGCTATCGGCGCCGGCCGGAGGATCTCCGCGAAGCGCGAGGATGTTCCGCACGCCGGAGCGCTCGAGCCGGTCGACGGTCTCGCCGATTTCGGTCGCGTTCGCGCCGACGCACGTGAGGTGCGCGAGCCCGGTGATCTCGAGCTCGTCCTGGATCCGCGTGACGACCTGGTGCGTGCGCTCCCTCGTCGATCCGCCGGCGCCGTACGTGACGGAGATGAAGTCGGGCTCGACGCTCGCCTTGAGGTCGGCCGCCGTCTTCATCAGGTTCTCGGCACCCTGATCGGTCTTGGGCGGGAAGAACTCGAAGCTGAAGACCGGATGACCGTCTTCGTAGAACTCCCTGATCAGCTTGGCTCGTGTCATTCGGTCGCGTCCGGCTCTGGCTCGAGGATGAGCTCGAATCGCCTGCGGAACTCCTCGGGGATCGGCAGCGGCTCCATCGAGCGCGTATCGGTGCACACGGTAATCATCCGGGCGTCGACGTGGACCTCGTCGCCGAGCAGGAATCGGTAGCGCAGGCCGAGCGAGGTGCGGCCGATCCGAAAACAAGTCACGCTCGCGACCGGGCGGTCGCCGAACCGGAGGGGTCGCTTGAAGTCGACCTCGGAGTGCACGAGCGGGAACCCGATACTCTGCTCGAGGAGGAGGTGGTAGTAGCGCGTGCCGACGTGCTCCTCCCAGACCTCTTCGAAGACGTCGTGGAGGTAGTCGAAGATCCGCGGGAAGTACGCGATGCCCGCAGGGTCGACGTGACCGAAGCGGACCTGGATGACCGTGTTGTACGCGCTCATTCGACGAGTTCCGGCCACTCCTCGAGGACCTCGGTCGCAACGATCCGGCCGAGCCGATCGATGAGATCGCGGCCCTCTTCTCCGGACGCGGCCGCCGGGTCGCCGCACCACGCCTCGTCCGCCCCGATCTCGACGAAGTCCGCTGCGCCGTCGAGCATCTTCTTCACGAGCCCGACCTCCTTCTTGGGCAGAGCGAGGCGCTCCTCCTCGCGGACGCTCGACGGGTCCGCGGCCAGGACGATGCTCGACTCGTAGCGCCCCGCGTGACACTCGCCGGTCTTGAACTCGTCGCCCAGCGTGCCGGCCCAGCGGCGGCGCGTGACGTCAGGGAACAGCAGCTTCGCGTAGCGCTCGGTCCTCTCGGCGTGGTCCAGGGCGACGCCCCGGAGGAGCTCCACGTGTCGCCGCTCGAAGTGTGAGTTGCAGAGCGCGATGCGGCGGACACCGTGCTGCTCCAGGCTCTCGACGACGTCCTCGACGAGGTTCCAGAGCGTGGTCGGCCTCACCGTGACGGTCCCGGGGAAGGGGAACGCGAACTGTGCGAACGTATAGGCGATCGGCGGCATCACCACCGCGGCGACGCCCGACTCGTCGAGCACCTCGCCCGCGCGTCGCGCCTGCGCCGTCGCGATCGTCACGTCCGTGTCGAGCGGAAGGTGCGGGCCGTGGGCCTCGGTCGCCCCCACCGGAAGGAGCGCGACCACGTCTTGCGCGAAGAGATCGCGGGCCTCTGGCCAGGTCAGCTTTGCGAGCTCGTGCATCTCACCTGAGCAGCTTTCGAGCGACCTTGCCGCGGTCGTTCCGCGGCAGCGGCTCGGTGCGCCACTCGAACGAACGCGGGTACTTGTGCGGAGCGAGGTGCTCCTTGACGTGCGCCACGAGGGCGGCCGCGAGCTCGTCGCAGCCGTCGTGCCCGCTCGCGCAAACGACGATCGCGTGGGCCTTCACGAGTCCTCCGCCGTCCTCTCGCCCGACGACGCAGCACTCGTGCACGGCGGCGTGGCTCTGGAGGACGTCTTCGATCTCGAGCGGCGAGACCCAGATCCCGCTGACCTTCAGCAGGTCGTCGTCGCGCCCGACGTACCAGAAGAGCCCGCTCTCGTCGCGGCGGAAGATGTCGGCGGTCGTGCACCAGGCGCCCTGGAACGTCGCGTTCGACTTGTCCTTGTCGCCCCAGTAGCAGAGGGCGGTCGAGCCGCCGGCGACGCGCAGCCGCCCCGGCTCGCCGTCGGGGACCGGCTCCCCGTCGGGCCCGACGACCTCGGCGTCGTAGCCGGGCACGAGGCGGCCGAGCGATCCCGGCACGACCTCGTCGATCGAGTTCGAGATGTAGATGTGGAACATCTCGGCCGACCCGATGCCGTCGAGGATCTCGACGCCCGTGCGCTCCTTCCAGCGCGCGTAGAGGCTGGGCGGCAGCGCCTCGCCGGCCGAGAGCGTGACGCGCAGACCGGAGAGGTCGATGCCGTCGCAGCGATCGCTCTGCAGGACGTTGTTGAACAGGGTCGGGACGCCAGTCAGGAACGTCGGTCGGTGCTCCTCCAGCCGATCGAGGATCGCGTCCGCGGTCGAGCGCTCCGGAAACAGCACGACCGTCGCACCGACGCGGAACGGGAACATCAGGTTCGTCCCCGTCGCGTAGCCGAAGAAGAGCTTCGGAACCGAGAGGCAAACGTCGTCCTCGCGGTAGCCGGCGACCTGGAGCGCGTAGTTCTCGGTCGCGTACGCGAAATCCCGCGCCGCGTGGACGCAGGCCTTCGGCTCTCCGGTCGAGCCGGAGGTGAACAGCCAGCCGGCGACGTCGTCGGGCCCCGTCGGCTCGACCGCAGCATCGGCGCCTTCGGGATCCGCGCCCTGCCGGGCGGTGCGGTACGACGTGAATCCGCCGTCGTCCTCCCCGACCACGAAGGCTGCGCGGCAATGCCGCGACGCGCGAATCGCCTCCGCGATCCGCGGCAGCACGTCCTCGTGGGTGAAGACCGCCGTCGCCTTGGTGTACTCCAGGTAGTACGCGAAATCCTTCGCCTGGAGCAGCGGGTTGACCATCGCGAACACGGCGCCGACCCGAAGCGTCGCGAACCACGCCTCGACGAACTCGATCCCGTCGGGCAGGACGATCAGAACGCGCTCTTCGGGCCGCACGCCTGAGGACCGCAGCGCCGCCGCCATCCGCCGCACGCCCTCGTGGACGTCCGCGTAGGTGAACGACTCGCCCGCGACGCGCACGGCGACTTTCTCAGCGCGCCCCTCGTCCAGGTTGCGGTCGAGGAAGTACGTCGACAGGTTGAACCGCTCGGGCAGTTCGAGCGGATAGACGGCGTCCGGCCGGCCCATGACCGGGCTAGAGGTCGGCGAGGGCGTCGCGGAACTCGGCGGCAGAGGCGTGGCGCTCCTGTCGCTTCCCGCGCAGCGCTTTCGCGATCGCTGCCTCGAGGGAGGGATCCACCTCGGAGTCGGGCGCGAGGCTCCGCATCGACGGCGCCTCCGGCTGCATCTTCGACTGGAAGACCTCGATGAAGCTGCGACCCTTCCACGGCATGACGCCGGTCAGGAGCTCGTACATCACCGTCGCGAGGTTGTAGAGGTCCGAACGCTCGTCCGGTGCGTCGCCGCCGAACTGTTCGATCGGCGCGTAGTAGGGAGTGCCGATCAGCGCCGTGCGCGTACCGAGGTGCTTCGCGGCCCACAGGCCCGGCGTCACGCCGCCGTCGACCAGGACGGGTCCCGTCCCGCCGACGAACGCGGTCGCTGGCTTGATGTCGCCGTGGATCAGGCCCTTGGAGTGCGCGGTCTCCAGGCCGTCGAGGAGCGCGGTTCCGAGCTCGACGACCTCCTCCGCGGTCAACGTCCGCTTCTCCTCCAGATCGTCCCGCAGCGCGTGACCCGGAGGGAAATCGGAGACGACGATGACCGCCCCGTCGCCGAGGACGACGATGTCTCGCACGCGTGCGAAGGCGGTGTCATCGAGCTCGGCCCATCCGTTGAGGGTGTCCGCGAAGGCGTCGGCCTGGTGCTTGCCCTCGAACAGCGACGCGGGGAACGCCTGGAGCTCGCGTTCGACCTCGCCGTTCTGATCGACGACGCGGAACGCGGCCGACATTCCGTTCTCGCGGTGCGGTGATCCGATCGCGTACCGGTCGAGCAGGACCTTGCCGGGGACGAGATCGAACAGGCTGAGTTGACTGAGAGTCATGGCTGTGGGGGGCCGGCAAGACGCCGGGCCCCCAGTATGCACACGATCCGCCGCGGGCGGCCTCTCAATACCCGGCGCGGCCCGAAACGAAGTCCTTCCAGCCCCCGGACTCGCGCAGGTCGGAGAGGTGCTCCGCGAACGCGGCGAGCTCGTCGGCCTCGGTGTAGAAGTGCGGGCTGACGCGGATCCCAGCCTCCGGGCGATAGTCCACGAGCACGTCGCGCGCGGCGAGCGCCCTGACGAATGCGTGGCCGTCCTCGTCGTCTCGCAGCGCGACGACGAGCATCCCTCCGCGAACGTCGGGGCGGTCGGGCCCGTGGCACGGGAACCCGCGCTCTCCCAGATCCTCGCGCAGCGCCTCCGTCAGGCGAATGGAGTACGCCCGGACGCGGTCGATGCCGACCTCGCGGAGGATGTCGTACCCGGGGAGCGCCTGGACGAGGCTCGGGACCGGCGGCGTGCCCGTCGCGAGCGACTCCGGCCCGTCGGCGAAGCGCTGGGCGCCCGTCTCGAAGGCGAAGGGATCGGCGTGCGCGGCCCAGCCAGTCAGCGCAGGACGGAGCCTCGCGCGAACGTCGGGGCGACAGTAGAGGTACGCGGCGCCCGGGCCGCCGAGGAGCCACTTGAGCGAACCGCCGCACACGATGTCGGCGTCGAGCTCCTGGACGTCGACCGGAACCGTCCCGAGCGACTGGAACGTGTCCAGCACGACGAGCGCCCCCACCTCGTGCGCGCGGTCGATGATCGCCCTCGCGTCCTGGATGAACGACGTCCGGAAGCACACGTGGCTGAAGGGCACGACGAGAGTCTCCTCGTCGATCGCCTCGAGGAATCGCTCGGTCGGAACGATACCGCCGTCGTCGCTGGGAACGACGTCGATGCGCGCCCCGTGCCTACGCTGCGCCTCCCAGACGTACATGCAGGTGGGGAAGTTCTGATCGGTGTACACGACCTTGTTGCGCCGACCCGAGAAGTCGAGCGCGGAGGCGATGAGGCTCTGGATCACCGAGACGTTCGTGTGCATCACGACCGTGCCCTCGGGCGCGTTCATCAGGGCGCCGACGGCGTTGCCCGCGGTCACGGGCAGGTCCCACCAGCCCTCGCCCCAGGCGCGCACGCCGCGCGTCGCCCATTCGTCGAGGAACGACTGGAGGCGCGGTTCGACGTCGCGCGGCATCGCGCCGAGCGAGT
This sequence comes from Planctomycetota bacterium, assembly GCA_039200205.1. Classification (GTDB taxonomy): domain Bacteria; phylum Planctomycetota; class UBA1135; order UBA1135; genus Saltatorellus. Next base: position 2,518 of record JBCCSK010000067.1, on the reverse strand, counting down.
GCGTGACGAGATAGTTCGTCGACGCGAGGATCGGGAACCGGTCGCGCCAGTCGCGCGGGTCGAGCGGCGTCATCCGTCCGCCTCGGCGGAGTCAGCGGACGCCCGGCGCAGCGGCGGCAGCGGATGCTCACCGTGCGGCACGCCGATCAGGCGCTCTTCCTCGATCCGGAGCCGCTCGACGACCTCGCCTCCGAGCACGTGCTGCTCGACGATCGCGTCGACGTCGCGCTCCTGCACGCGCCGGTACCAGACGTCGTCCGGGTGGACGCAGACCACCGGCCCGTGGGCGCACTGTCCGAGACAGCGCGTCCCGACGGCGCGCACGACGCGCTTCAGGCCGCGCTCGTGGAGATCGGCGCGGAGACGGTCGAGCACGGCCTCGCCGCCGCTCTGCGAGCACGACCCCTTGGGGTGTCCCTCGCCGCGATCGTTGAGACACACGAAGAGCATGCGCTGGTAGCTCGCCATCAGGGTTCGGTCCCGGGAGCAGGGTCGTCGGTGCTTTGCAGGACGTGCTTGGCGAGGACGAGCTTCTGGACCTCGCTCGTCCCCTCGTAGATGCGCAGAGCGCGGGTGTCGCGGAAGAGGCGCTCGACGACGCTCCCGACGCGCACGCCGAGCCCGCCGTGGTGCTGGACCGCGCGATCGCACACCCACGACGCCGTCTCCGTCGAGAACAGCTTCGCACGGGCGACCTCGGCCGTTGCATCTCGTCCCGCATCCACGGCGCCGGCGGCCTCGTCCGTCAGGAGCTCCCCTGCGCGCAGGCGCGCGTCCATCTCCGCGAGGTCGAAGCGCAGGCCCTGGAACGTCGAGAGCGGGCGACCGAACTGCTCGCGCCGCGAGAGGTGCGCGACCGACTCGGCGAGCGCACGCCGCGCGAACCCGTTCGCGGCGGCCGCGACGGAGATGCGGAACCTGGCGAGGTTCGCGAGCGCGAGCTCCATCCCGGCCCCCATGTCCCCCAGGAGGTGGCGGCGCGGCACGCGAACGCCGTCGAACAGCACCTCGCCGATCGGGTGCGGAGCCATCACCTGGAACGACCGCGTCCCCAGGCCCGACGCGGAGGCGGGCACGTAGAACATCGTGAGGCCGCCGCGGTCCCCGGGCTCGCCGTCGGTGCGCGCGAGGACGGTGTAGAAGTCCGCGACGCCGACGTTCGTGATGTAGGTCTTCGCGCCCGTGAGGACGAAGTCGTCCCCGTCGCGCTCCGCGCGCGTCGCGACGCCGGCGAGGTCGGATCCGGCGCCGACCTCGGTGAGCGCGAGCGCGGGGACGAGCGCACCCTCGGCGACGCTGCGCAGGACGTCGAGGAGCTCGTCGTCGCGCGCGCCCAGCGCGATCGGGAACGATCCGAGGCCCTGCTCGACGAACGCGAGGTCGAGCATCGCATGGCGGAACGCGAACGCCTGCCGGCACGTCGCCAGTGCGCGGACGGAGACCGTATCGGCCGGCGCGAGCGGGGCGACGTCGGCCCCGCCCCACGCCTACGGAACGACGAGCGAGAAGAAGCCCGCGTCGCGCAGTCGCGCGTGCGCGAGCTGGAAGGCTTCGATCTCTCCTAGCGGCCCCGACGGAGTCTCGAACGCGGGTTCGAGCGAACGCCCGAGCTCCTCCGCGCGAACGCGGAGGGCCTCGAGGTCGCTGTGGGCGGCGAACGTCTCCATGTCGGCCATCGGCGCCGTCAATCTAGGAGCTGCCGCGAGCCGTCGGGCGCCCTGGTTCGCGGAATCGCCGCCGCTCGTCGAGTCAGCTCGCCGAGTCAATTCGACGGGGCAGGCCGGTTCTTGACGAAGTCCTTCGGGCGCTTCTCGACGAACGCCTCGTACGACTCGCGGTAGTCGGGGTGCTTCATGCACTCCGCCTGGACCCAGCCTTCGGCCTGCATCGCGTCACCGAGCCCCATGTGCGCTTCTGCGTTCAGCATCCGCTTCGTCACGGCGAGGCCCATGCTCGGACCGCGCCCGAGCTTGACGGCCATGGCCCGCGCCGCCTCCTCGAGGTCCTCGTCCTCGACGACGTGGTTGTAGAGGCCGATCTCGCCGGCTCGGTCGGCGGAGATGAACTCGCCCGCCATGAGGAGCTCGCTCGCGTGCCCGAGGCCGACGATCCGCGGCAGCAGCCACGCGGCGCCCATGTCGGCGCCGGAGAGCCCGACCTGGGTGAACAGGAACGCGATCTTCGCCGAGCGCGCGGCGATCCGAACGTCGGCGGCCGCAGCCATCACCGCGCCGGCGCCGCAGGTCGTCCCGTTGAGTCCCGCGACGATGGGCTTCTCCAGTCGCCGCATGTTCTCGATCAGGTCGCACGTCATCCGAGTGAACGCGACGAGCTCGGCGTCCGAGACTCCGAAGAGCTTGCCGATGATGTCCTTGACGTCACCGCCGGAGCAGAACGCGCGCCCGGTCCCGGTCAGGAGCACGCTCCGGACGGAGTCACGCCGCTGGAGGGCTGCGAAGGTATCGCGCAGCTCGCCGTAGGAATCGAACGTGAGGGCGTTGAGCCGCTCGGGCCGGTT
>JBCCSK010000066.1:0-20521 GCA_039200205.1 Planctomycetota bacterium | reverse complement strand
GCCAAAGACTGGCCCCACACCCGCTTCGCCCATGAGTTCGGCCTCTTCAAACTGCTCGGTACGATTCGCTACCCCGGGAGCACGCATGCAACGTGAGAAGACCATCGGTCAGCCGTGTGCGGGCCAGTATCCGTGCATGCTGGCGCACGCACGGTTGGAAAGGGGGCCTCAGGAAACGGAGCGCGCGCGCCACCGCGCCTGAGGTCTACCAATGACGCGCGCGTACGACGCTCTGCTGCTCGACCTCGACGGCACGCTCCTGACTCCGGACGAGACGATCCACCCCCGAACGCACGCGGCGATCCTCGAGGCGGCACGGCAGGGCGTCGAGGTGATGGTCGTGACGGGCCGGTCGAAGATGTCGGCGCTCCCCGTGCTCGACGAGCTCGAGCTGGAGTCGCCGTCGGTGCTCTTCAACGGCTGCGCGGTCTGGTGCGGCGACCAGCAGCGCATGCTGGAGGAGCGCACGCTCGCGAACCGGACCCTCGCGCGACTGCACGACTGGGCGGCCGAGCAGGAGGCCCAGGTGATCGTCATGACCGCCGACGAGAAGCTCGCTCTCGCGCCGCGCAACGACGAGGAGCGGCGCAACTTCGACGGCTTCATCGGCGTCCAGTTCGTCGACCGGCCGGCGCTCGTTCGCGACTACACGATTCGCCTGAGCTTCCTCGTCAAGTGCGGCGCGCGGGGCTCGCGCGCCGTCTCGGACGAGATCGAGGAGGCCGCGGGCGCGCCGATCTACCTGACGCACTTCCCGCTCTCGATCCTGCCGCGGCATCGAACGAACCCGTACAGCGCGATCGACGTCCACGCGCCGTGCCGGGGAAAGGCCGAGGCGCTTCGCTTCCTGGCCGACACGAAGGGCATCCCGCCGAGCCGCGTGATCGCGGTGGGGGACGCCGACAACGACGTGCCGATGCTCAGGGCCGCCGGTCTCGGGGTAGCGATGGGGAACGCGCTCCCCGAGGTGCAGCGCGAGGCGGACCGCGTCGTCGACCACCACGGGACCGGCGCGATCGCCGACCTCGTCGAGGACCTGCTACTTCCCTGAGCTAGAATCGCCGGACTTCGGCGACTTCTTCGAGGAGGACTTCTTGGAGTCGGACGGCGGCGCGTCCTTCTTCTTCGCCTCCTCGTAGCCCTTGGAGCGGTAGTCGGTGACGTAGTAGCCCGAGCCCTTGAACACGAAGCCCGCGCCAGGGCCGATCAGCCGCTCGAGCTGGAGCTCGCCGCACTTCGGACACTTCCGAAGAACGGGCTCGCTCATCGTCTGGAACTCGTCGAACGTGTGGCCGCAGGCCTTGCAGCGGTAGTCGTACGTCGGCATCAGGCGTCCTCGCCGCCTGGCGCGCCCGACTCGCCGGAGGAGGCGGCGACGCGGACCTGGGCGTAGCGCAGCACGGTGTCTCCCATCGTCCATCCGGGTCGGACGACCTCGACGATCGTCCCGGGCTCCACCTCGTCGGTCTCGACCGTCGAGACCGCCTGGTGGAACGACGGATCGAACGCGCCCTCGGCGGTGATCGGCCGCACGTCCATGCGATCGAAGAGCGACTGCATCTGCGAGCGCGTCAGCTCGATGCCGACCTTGAGGTTCTTCGCCTCGTCGGTCGTGACCTCGGCGGCGAGCGCCATGTCGAGGTAGTCGAGGATCGCCACGGCCTCCTCCAGCACCTCGGCGCGCGCTCGGCGGCGCGCATCGTCGATGTTCGCCTGGGCGTGGCGTCGCTGGTTCTGGAAGTCGGCCTGCAGGCGGACGAGGCGATCGGTGGCCTCGTCGCGCTCGCGGCGCAGGGTCTCGACGTCGTCCTCGACCACCTCGGCGTCGTGCGCCGTGGCATCGAGCTCGCTGCGGTCGTCCATCTCGTCGACCGTCTCGTCTCTCGTCGTGTCGTCCATGGTCGAATCGTCGGCTCCCTTCGGGTTGCGGCGACCGAAGGCGAAGGGCGTCATTTGAAGTACTCGGTCACCCGATCGAAGAAGGACTTCTTGCCGGTCTTCTCGCCCTCGATCTCCTGGAACTCCTCCAGCAGCTCGCGCTGCCTGTCGGAGAGCTTGGTGGGGATCTCGCAGAAGACGCGGACGAGCTGATCGCCGCGGCCGCGGCCCTCGAGCCGCGGAAGTCCCTGCGTGCGGAGCCGGAAGACCTTGCCGCTCTGGGTCCCCGCGGGGACGGTCATCTCGACCTTGCCGCGCAGGGTGGGGATCTCGACCTTGTCGCCGAGGGTGAGCTGCGCGAACGAGAAGGGGACCTCCGTCAGGACGTCCGGTCCCGAGCGCTGGAACACGTTGTGCTCGGCCTCGCGGATGACGCAGTAGAGGTCGCCGCGTGGCGCGCCGGACGGTCCGGCGTCGCCCTCGCCGGCTACGCGCAGCTGGACGCCCTCCTCGACGCCGGCCGGGACGCGGATCTCGACCTCGGTGCGCTTCTGGACGCTGCCGCTGCCGCTGCAGTCCACGCACGGCGAGTCGATCGTCTCGCCCGTTCCGTGGCAGGCGGGACAGGGCGAGGCCATCTGGAAGAAGCCGGCGTTGCGGGTCACCTGGCCGGTTCCGTTGCACGTCTTGCACGTCGACTTGCCCGTGCCGGGGCGGCATCCCGAGCCGTCGCACGTCTCGCACGTGTCGAGCCGCTTGAGCGCGACGGTCTTGGTCACGCCCTCGTCGATCTCCTCCAGCGTCAGCTCCAGGACGATGCGCAGGTCGCGACCGCGCCGGGGACCGCGCCGTCGGCCGCCGCCGAACATGCTCCCGAACGCGCCGCCCGCGCCGCCGAAGATGTCGCCGAACGCGGCGAAGATGTCCTCGACGTTCGTGAAGCCGCCGTTCCCGCCGGTGCCGCCGGGCCCGAACGCCTGGTGGCCGAACTGGTCGTAGCGGCGGCGCTTCTCCTCGTTGCCGAGGACGTCGTACGCCTCGGCGGCCTCCTTGAAGCGCGCCTCCGCGTCGCTGTCGTCCGGGTTCTGGTCCGGGTGGAACTGCAGCGCGAGCTTCCGATACGACTTCTTGATGTCGGCCTGCGTCGCGTCCTTGGCGACGCCGAGGACCTCGTAGTAGTCGCGTTTCTGACTCATCTGCTGCGTCGGGGGAGCGCGGAACGAGGGCGGGCGGCGGGGCGGTGCATGGCCCCGCCGCCCGGCGTCGATGGAACCGTTTGCTGGCGGGTCAGGCGAGCGACCCTTCGATCGACTCGTCGTCCTTGATGTCGGTGATCATCGAGTCGGTCGTGAGGAGCAGACCCGCGATCGAGGCCGCGTTCTGCAGCGCGCTGCGCACAACCTTGGCCGGATCGATCACGCCCGCCTTGAACATGTCCTCGTACTCGCCCGAGAGGGCGTTGTAGCCGACGGCCTTGGCCTTCTCACGGACCGTCTCCGCGACGACCGACCCGTCGACGCCGGCGTTCTCGGCGATCTGGCGGATCGGGGCCGAAAGGGCGCGCTCGACGATGAGAGCGCCGAAGCGCTCGTCACCCTTGTAGCGAGCCTCGGAGACGGCGTCCGCCGCGCGGAGCAGCGCGACACCACCGCCCGGCACGATCCCTTCCTGGATCGCGGCGCGCGTGGCGTTGAGCGCGTCCTCGACGCGGTCCTTCTTCTGCTTCATCTCGGCCTCGGTCTCGCCGCCGACCTTGATGACCGCGACGCCGCCGGTAAGCTTCGCGAGGCGCTCCTCGAGCTTCTCGCGGTCGTAGTCCGACGTCGATCGATCGATCTGGACGCGGATCTGCGCCGCGCGATCGGTGACGGCCTTCTTCTTGCCGGAGCCCTCGATGATCGTCGTCGCGTCCTTGGAGACGACGATGCGCGTGGCGTGGCCGAAGTGGTCCGCCGTGATGTTCTCGAGCGGGATTCCGAGCTCGTCGGTGATGGCCGTACCGCCGGTCAGGGCCGCGATGTCCTCGAGGTACGACTTGCGCCGCTCACCGAAGCCGGGCGCCTTGACCGCGACGACGTTGAGGACGTTCTTGAGGCGGTTGATGACGAGCGCGGTGAGCGCCTCGCCCTCGATGTCCTCGGCGATGATCAGGAGCGGCTTGCCCGTGCGCATCGCGGCCTCGAGGGCCGGGATCATCTCGCGAACGGTCGAGATCTTCTTGTTGCAGATCAGGATCTGGACGTCCTCGTACTCGGCGACGAGCTTGGAGAGGTCGGTCGCGAAATACGGCGAGAGGTAGCCCTTGTCGAACTCCATGCCCTCGACGTGGTCGAGGACCGTGTCGACGCCCTTGTTCTCCTCGACGGTGATGACGCCTTCGTCTCCGACCTTCTCGAAGGCCTCGGCGAGGAGTTCGCCGATCTCGGGGTCGTTGTTCGCGGAGATCGTCGCGACCGCGCCCTTGTCGTCCTTGGACTTGACCTTGCGCGACTGCGACTCGATGGACGCGACCGCGTTCGTCACGGCCTTGTCGATGCCGGACCGGAGCTCGATCGTCGAGACGCCGGTCGCAGCGTACTTGAGGCCCTCGTTGAAGATCGCCGAGGCGAGGACGGTCGCGGTCGTCGTGCCGTCGCCGGCGACGTCGTTCGTCTTGTTGGCGACCTCGAGAACGAGCTTCGCGCCCATGTTCTCGAACGGGTCGACGTGCTCGATCTCCTTCGCGACCGAGACGCCGTCCTTGGTGACGTGGGGCGAGCCGAAGCTCTTCTGGAGGATGACGTTGCGGCCTGCCGGGCCGAGGGTGACGCGCACGGTGCGGGCGAGCTTCTCGATGCCCGCCTTCATCTTCTGGCGCGCCGTGTCGTCGAACATGATCTGCTTGGCCATGTCGCTGTTCCTTTTCTTGTTTGCGTGTGTTCGGTGAGGTGGGGAAGTGGGGTCGTCGCGGCGGGGAATCAGAAGCCCATTCCGCCCATGTCTCCCATACCGCCCATGCCACCCATGTCGTCCATACCGTCCATCTCGGGCGGCGCGGCCGACTTCGGCTCGGGCTTGTTGGCGATCAGCGCATCCGTCGTCAGCAGGAGAGTCGCGACGCTGACCGCATTCTGCAGCGCGGACTTCGTGACCTTGGCCGGATCGATGATGCCCATCTCGACCATGTCGCCGTAGTCGCCGGTCAGCGCGTTGAAGCCGGCGGACTGCTTGCGCTCTTTCACGACGCGGTGCGCGACGACAGCGCCGTCGTGGCCGGCGTTCTCGGCGATCTGCGCGATCGGGCGAGCGAGCGCGGTGTAGAGCGTGTCGATGCCGAGGTTGTAGTCGACGTCGTCGCGCAGCTTGAGGTCGAGGACGGCCTCGCGGGCGCGGAGCAGTGCGACGCCGCCGCCCGGAAGAACGCCCTCTTCGACCGCGGCGCGCGTCGCGTGCAGCGCGTCCTCGATGAGCGCCTTGCGCTCCTTCACCTCGGTGTCGGTCGCGCCGCCGACGTTGATCTGCGCGATGCCGCCCGTGAGCTTGGCGAGGCGCTCCTGGAGCTTCTCGCGGTCGTAGTCCGACGTCGTCGACTCGACCTCCGAGCGGATCTGCTGGACCCGCGACTCGACGTCCTCGCGGCGGCCCTTGCCGCCGACGATCGTCGTCGCGTCGCTGGAGACGGTGATCCGGCGCGCGGTGCCGAGGTGCTGGCGGGTGACCTGATCGAGCTCCATGCCCGTGTCCTTCATGATCGACGTCGCGCCGGTGAGGGCGGCGAGGTCGAGCAGCATCTGCTTGCGGCGGTCGCCGTAGCCGGGCGCCTTGACCGCGCAGACCTGGAGGATGCCGCGCATCTTGTTGACGACGAGCGTGGCGAGCGCCTCGTTCTCGACGTCCTCGGCGATGATGAGGAGCGGCTTGCCGTTGTCCTTGATCGCCTCCAGCAGCGGGAGCAGCGACTGGACGTTCGAGATCTTGCCCTCGTGGATCAGGATCTGGGCGCCCTCGAACTGGACCTCCATCTCCTCCGGCGAGGTGACGAAGTGCGGCGAGAGGAAGCCGCGGTCGAACTGCATGCCCTCGACGACGTCGACGGTCGTCTCCATGCTCTTGCCGTCCTCGACGGTGATGACGCCGTCGCGGCCGACCTTCTTCATCGCGTCGGCGATGAGCTTGCCGACGACCGGGTCGTTGTTGGCCGACACCGTCGCGATCTGCTTGATCTCGTCGTTGCCACCGACCTGGTTCGCCATCTGCTCAAGCTTGGCGATGACCTTGGCGGCGCCGTCCTGCATCGCGGCGTTCAGGCGGGCGGGCGCGGCGCCGGCGGTGATCGCCTTGAGGCCGCCGTGGAAGAGGGTCCGCGTCAGGAGCGTCGCGGTCGTCGTTCCGTCGCCGGCGACGTCGCTCGTCTTGCTGGCGACCTCCTTGACCAGCTGGGCGCCCATCTGCTCGTAGGGATCCTGGAGCTGGATCTCCTCGGCCACGGTCACCCCATCCTTGGTGATCGTCGGGGCGCCCCAGCCCTTGTCGATGACGGCGTTGCGGCCGCGGGGCCCGAGGGTGGTGGTGACCGCTTTGGCGAGCTTGTCGACTCCGCGGAGGATCGCCTCGCGCGCGTCGGACTCGAAGACCATCTGCTTGGCCATGGAAACGCTGTCTGGGTGTTCGCGGTTGAAGTGGGGGATGCAGGGCGGCGCGGCCCCGGGGCCGCGTCGCGCGGGAGCGGGCTCGTGCGCGGAGCCCCGCTCGCAGTCGAAGAGCCTCGCGAGGAGCAAAGCGCGTGCCGGGCCCGCCCGGGGACCCGTCGGGGCCCTTCCGCTGCCGAACTGGCAGCGGCGGCGCAGGCGCGCCCGGACCGCTGCCACATTGACCGCCGGGGCCTCCGGGTTCGGCGCCAGGTACCCTTCCAGCGCCATGGCTGAACCGACCCGACCCCCCCGGGGGCTGCTGAGCGACTTCCGAGCGTTCCTCGCGAGCCACCGGCTCCTCTGGCTCGGTCCCGTCGCCCTCGGGCTCGCCTGGCTGGTCGTTCTTCACCTGGTCACGGCCGGCGGCTCGTCCGCCGAGACCGGCTATGTCCTCTCCTGATGGAGCGGGCGGGGCCCGGCCCCGCTCCCGACTGCGCGGGCTCGCCTTCTCGGTCCTCGCGCTCGGCCTCGGGGTCGTCCTGCTCGAGCTGACGCTCCAGGGGCTGTCGGCCTTCGTGCCCGGCGTCTCCGGGCTCCTCCTGGTCGAGGGCGGCGGTCGGCCCACCGATCCGCGCCGGATCCCCGACGAGCGCATCGGCGAGCGGCCCAATCCCGACTGGTTCGACCACGACGCCCGCGGCTTCCGCAACGACGAGGCCCTGGAGCGCGCCGCGGTCGTCGCGCTCGGCGACTCCCAGACCTACGGGACGGGCGTCGACGGGGCCGAGGCGTGGCCCGCGGTGCTCGGGAAGGGCCTCGGCGAGCCGGCCTACAACATGGGCTTCCCCGGCTACGGGCCGGCGCAGATGCTCCTCCTCCTGGAGGACGCGCTCGCGCTGGAGCCGCGCGTCGTCGTCGCCGCGATGTACGCGGGCAACGACCTCTACGACGCCTACAAGCTGGTCCACGTCGACCGCCTCGGCGACGCGCTCGGCGGGCCGTCCGAAGCCGAGCGCGCCGCGATCGACGCCGCCGAGGCCGAGACCTCGCTCGTCGACAGCGTGATGGTCGCGTACGCGAATCGGCGCGTCGGGCTGCGCGGAGTCCTGTCGCGCAGGTGCCGCATCTACGGGCTCCTCCGCGCGACCCAGCGCGCCTTCGAGGACAAGCCCGATCCGGCCGCGCGCGAGGCGGCGCGCACCGACTGGGGGCTCCTGACCGCGCGCGCCGCGGCGCGGCCCGGACGCTACGCCGCCTTCGAGGACGAGCGGTTCAAGACGCTCTTCACGCCCGGCTATCGGGCCCTCGCCGTGCAGCTCGACGATCCGCGGATCCGCGAGGGGGAGAGGCTGTGCCTGGAGTCGATCGCGCGGATGGCGGAGCTCGCGAGCGAGGCCGACGCGCGGCTCGTCGCTCTCTTCGTTCCGACCAAGGAGTACGTCTTCGCCGAGCTCGAGCGCGAGGCGCCCGCGGGCGGCGAGACCTACCGGAAGCTCGTCGCGGACGAGGAGCGCCTCTGGTCCGAGGCCCGCGCGTTCCTGGAGGAGCGCGACGTGGCGATCGCGGACGGCGTCCGCGCGCTCCGGGCTCCGCTCGACCGAGGCGAGCAGCCGTATCCCATGGACCACGACGGCCATCCGAACGCGCTCGGGCAGCGCGCGCTCGCCGAAGAGGTCCAGCGCGTGATCGAAGGGCTCGGCGACTGACGATCAGCCCGCCGGCGTCGAGCCGAGGGCGTGGAGCGTGGGGGAGAGGCCCATCGCCTCGAGGTCGCTCCGGATCTCGTCCACGTAGATCGGGTTCATCACGACGACGTGGTCGGGACGGACCTCGGTCAGGTGCTTGGGGGGAACGATCTCGTGGCCGGTGCCGGCGACGAAGCGGCCGTGCTTCATCGGGTTGATGTCGACCACGCAGTCGACGACGTCGTCCGCCGCGACGGTCGCCAGGAACGCCGTGGCCTTCGAGCCGGATCCCCAGAGGGATACGGTCTCGCCGCGCTCGGCGATCGACCGCAGCAGCCGATCCCAGTCGCGCAGGGTCGACACGCAGAGGGTGCAAAAGGTCTCGACGTTCTCCAGGAGCTCGGCGAGGTCGTCGGGCGGCAGCGCTCCCTCGCCGGGGGCGTTCTTCGATCGCGCGATCAGCTGGACGTACTGGTCGGCGTAGGTCGTCCACACGCGGTCCAGCCGCAGGCCGGCCGTGTCGATCGCCCGCGCGAGCGAGCCCGTCGAGAAGTAGCTCGAGTGCTCGTAGTAGACGTCCCAGAACGCGCCCTCTCGCAGGATGCGCCCCATCTCCGGCACCTCGATGAAGACCGCGGCCTCGCTCGCCGCGGCGTGCGCGGCGACCTGCTCGAGGAACGTCCGCACGTCGCCGATGTGCTCCAGCGTGTGACGACAGGCAATCAGGTCGACGGGGGTCGAGGCGTGGCGCTCCCCGTACGGCTCGTGCAGAAACGTCAGGCGATCGGCGCCGGGGCCGGTGACCCGTCCCGCGGTTCGGCTCGGGTCGACGCCGATCCCCGTCGAGTTCGTCGTCTCCGAGAGAAGGGCGAGGAAGTCCCCTCGTCCGCACCCGACCTCCAGGATCGTCGAGCGGTCCAGGCCCACGTCGCGGGCGAGGTCGGTCGCGACGCCGTCGAGCCAGCGATTGAAGGTCGGCGAGCAGCCCTGCGTCTCCTCGTAGTCCTCCGAGTAGTCGAGCCGTTCGGGGTCGAAGGCCGCGTTGAACAGGAAGCCGCAGTTCGTGCAGACGGCGAGGAGCATCGAACCGCGCGGGAACTTCCGCGCCGTCTCCGCGTCGTCGAGCAGGACGCAGGAGTGGATCGGGATCGAGTCGATCCTGAAGACCGCTCGCGTCGCGCGCGCCGAGCAGGCGGGGCACGCGCAGTCCAGCGGTTCGTCCGGAAACGCGACGCCGGTGGGGAGCTCGTCGGGTCGGACCATGTCGAGAGGCGCGGGGCAGGAGCGCGGCCGCGGAGCGTAGACTCTCCGGCGCCATGCTGCCCCTGTCGTTCTCGAAGGCCCCGGACGAACCGCTTCGCGTGCTCTGCATCGGGGCGCACAGCGACGACATCGAGATCGGGGCGGGGGGCCTCGTGCGGCGCCTGATCCGCGAGCGCAAGACCGTCGACGTGCACTGGTCGGTCTTCGCGTCGTCGAGCCCGGAGCGCGACGCCGAGGCGGAGGCGAGCGCGGCCTGGTTCCTCGAGGGAACGCGCGAGCACACCGTGGAGATCCACGGCTTCAAGGAGAGCTTCTTCCCCGCGCGCTGGGAGGAGATCAAGGACGCGCTCTTCCAGACGCGCGCAGCGTTCGAGCCCGACCTCGTCCTGACGCACCGGCTCCAGGACCGCCACCAGGACCACCGGGTGCTCGCCGAGCTGACCTGGAACACGTACCGCGACCACGTCGTGCTCGCCTACGAGATCGCCAAGTACGAGGGCGACCTCGGGCAGCCGAACGTCTACGTCCCGCTGACGCGCGAGGACGCGACCCAGAAGGCCGCGGCCCTCCAGCGCGCGTTCGCGACGCAGCGCTCGAAGCCGTGGTTCAGCGAGGAGACGTTCTTCGCACTCATGCGCCTGCGCGGGATCGAGTGCAACGCGCCCGAGGGCTTCGCCGAGGGCTTCCATGCCGACAAACTGATCCTCTGAGCATCCAATGAAGGTTCTGGTCACCGGTCACAACGGATACGTGGGACAGGTCATGGTCCCGATGCTCCAGGCGGCGGGGCACGACGTCGTGGGCCTCGACACGTACTTCTACGAGGGCTGCCAGTTCGACGACGGGCCGCCCGTCGACTCGATCCGGAAGGACATCCGGGACCTCGCGCCGAGCGACCTGGAGGGCTTCGACGCGGTCGTGTTCCTCGCCGCGCTCTCGAACGACGCGCTGGGCGACCTCGACCCGGGACTCACGTTCGCGATCAACCGCGACGCCACGATCGGCTGCGCGAAGGCGGCCAAGGCCGCCGGCGTGCCGCGCTTCGTGTTCTCGTCGTCCTGCAGCCTCTACGGCTCGGCGGGCGACGAGGTGCTGACCGAGACCGCCGGGATGAACCCGGTCACGCCGTACGGCCGGACGAAGATCGAGGTCGAAGAGGCGCTGCACGAGCTCGCCGACGACGACTTCAGCCCGACGTACATGCGCAACGCGACGGTCTACGGGCTCTCGCCGAGCATCCGGATCGACCTGGTGGTCAACAACCTGACCGGCTACGCCTTCGCCACCGGCAAGGTGCTGATGAAGTCGGACGGGTCGCCCTGGCGTCCGCTGCTCCACGTCCAGGACATGTCGCGCGCCTTCATCGCCGCCCTCGGCGCCGAGCGCGACGTGGTGCACAACGAAGCGTTCAACGTCGGCCGCACCGAGGAGAACTACCGGATCCGCGAGGTCGCCGAGATCGTCGCCGAGGTCGTGCCGGACTGCGAGCTGTCGTTCGCCGAGGGCGCGAGCGCGGACATCCGGAACTACCGCGTCAACTTCGACAAGATCGCGAAGGCGCTCCCCGCCTTCGCGCCCCAGTGGACGGTGCGGCGCGGCGTCGAGGAGCTCTACGACGCGTACCGCCAGCACGGGCTGACGGCGGAGGAGCTGGAGTCGTCGCGCTACCTGCGGATCAAGACGATCCTCGCCCTGAAGGACGCCGAGCGCCTCGACGACGAGCTGCGCTGGACGCCCTCGTAGCCCGATCTAGATGATCCGCGGCTCCGGAACGGGCACGATGAAGTGACCGCCAGCCCGGAGGTACTCGCTCTGCTGCTCGACGATCTCGTCGGCGAAGTTCCACGCGAGGAGGAGCGCGTAGTCGGGGCGGTCCTCGACGAGGCGCTCCGCCGGGTCGATGCGGAGCCGTGAGCCCGACGTGTAGCGGCCGTGCTTCTTCGGGTTGATGTCGACGGCGTAGTCGAGCTTGGTCCGGTCGAGGTCGAGGTAGGAGAGCAGCGTCGTCGCCATGCCGCCGGCGGCGCCGTACGCGACGATGCGCTTTCCGTCGGCCTTGAGCCCTTCGATCATCGAGACGAGCTCGCTGCGGATGGACTCGACGCGGGCCGCGAAGGCGGAGTAGAAGTCGAACGTGTCGACGCCGCGCGAGCGCTCTTCCTCCAGGAGGTCCTTCACCGCCTGGGAGGGCGCCGACGTCCGCTCGAAGTAGACGCGGAGGGAGCCGCCGAAGGTCGAGATGCGCTCGACGTCGTTGAGGTGGAGGCCGTGCGCCTCGAAGAAGCGGCTGAGCGACGTCGCGGTCCAGTAGGTCGTGTTCTGGTGGAACACGTTGTCGAACGCGCACTTGTCGATCGTGTCGACGAAGTACGGCACCTCCAGGCAGACGAGGCCGTCGGGCTTCAGCAGGAGGTCGATCGCCCGCGCAAAGTCGGCGAGGTCCTGGACGAGGTTCAGGACGTTGTTGCCGGTGATGACGTCGGCGTGCCGGCCCTCGTCCGCGACGCGCTGGGCGACCTCGGCGGAGAAGAACTCGCAGAGGGTCTCGATGCCCGCGTCCTCGGCGGCCTTCGCCGGCCCGGTGGCGGGATCGATGCCGAGGACGCCGATGCCGCGGTCCCGGAACACCTTGAGCTGGTAGCCGTCGTTGCTCGCGGCCTCGATGACCAGTGAGCCGGGGCCCAGGTCACGCTTGGCGAGGATCTGCTCGGCGCCGGCGGTGAAGTGCCGGACGAGCCCCTCGGAGACCGACGTGAAGTACGGGTAGTCGCCGCGGTAGAGGATGTCCGGCGGGACGTTCTCGGTGATCTGCGCCAGGGCAGAGCGTTCGCAGAAGACGAGCTCTAGCGGGTAGATCGGGTCCTCCTGACCGAGCTCGCTCTCGTCGAGGAGCTGGTCGGCGAGCGGCGATCGACCGAAGTCGAGGATCGTCTGGAGGTGCGGATCGCCGCTCGCGCGGCAGCCAGTGATGCGGCTCACCGGTTCCTCCAGATCTCCCAGGGGGCCTCGGAGCGCTCGTGCAGCTCGTTGAGCGTCACGAAGTCCTTGAACGTGTCCATGTTCTGCCAGAAGCCGTCGTAGCGCATGGCGAGGAGGCGCTGCTCCTCGATCAGCCTCTGGAAGGGCTCGATCACGAGCTCCTCTCCCTCGTTCAGGTAGTCGAAGATCTCGGTCTTGAGACAGAAGTAGCCGCCGTTGATCCACAGGTCCGTCTCGCGCGTCTCGCGGATCTCCGTGACGGCGTCGTCGTCGGAGATCTTCGCGACGTGGAAGCTGTGGGGCGGGCGGATCGCGACGAAGCCGGCGACGTTGTCCGACGTCTTCATGCGATCGATCAGCGTATCGAGCGGGAAGTCGGTGACGTTGTCGCTGTAGTTCGCGAGGAACATCTCCTCGCCGTCGAGGTGCTCTTTCACGAGGCGGAGACGCTCACCGATCGAGCTGGAGTAGCCCGTGTCGACGAACGAGATGTTCCAGTCGTGGAGGTCCTGCGAGCGCAGGTCGATCGAGGGCTGCGAGCCGCGCAGCTCGAAGTCGTTCGACAGGTATTCGTCGTAGCTGACGAAGTAGCGCTTGATGACGTCGGCCTTGTAGCCGAGGCAGAGGATGAAGTCCTTGTGGCCGTGCGCCGCGTAGTACTTCATCACGTGCCAGAGGATCGGGCGGTAGCCCACCTCGACCATCGGCTTCGGGACCTTGTCGGAGTAGTCGCGCAGGCGCATGCCGAGCCCGCCGCAGAAGAGAACGACCTTCATGTGTGCGGGGGTCAGTCGATGACCTCGAGCTCGGGGATCGGGACGACGAACTTCGCGCCCCAGTCACAGGCGTGGGCGAGCTGCTTCGTGATCTCCTTCTGGAGGTTCCACGGCAGGATCACGATCACGTCCGGGCGGTCCTCGTCGAGCTTCTCCGGGGGGTGGATCGGGATGTGGGTGCCCGGCGTGAAGCGGCCGTGCTTGTAGGGGTTTCGGTCGACCGCGTACTCGATCAGGTCCGACCGGATGCCGCAGTAGTTGAGGAGCGTGTTCCCCTTCCCCGGCGCGCCGTACGCGACGACGCGCTTGCCCTCTTCGCGGGCCTGGATCAGGTAGCGCAGGAGGTCGCGCTTCGTCTTCTCGACGCGCGGGGTGAAGCCGGCGTAGCCCTCCAGCGAATCGAGGCCGCGCTCCTTCTCCTCTGCGATGAGCGCCTCGACCGCGGGCTCGATGGCGCGCGGTCCTCCCTCGTGCTGGGTGAAGACCCGCAGGGAGCCCCCGTGCGACGGGAGCTCCTCGACGTCGAAGACCTCCAGCCCGTGGTGGCGGAAGATCGCGCTCGTCGTCAGCAGCGAGAGGTACGAGAAGTGCTCGTGGTAGATGGTGTCGAACTGGTTCTCGTCCATCATCCGAAGGAGGTGGGGGAACTCCATCGTGATGACGCCTGTCTCGGCGAGCAGGATCTTCATCCCGCCCACGAAGTCGTTGATGTCCGGGACGTGGGCGAGGACGTTGTTGCCGAGCAGGAGATCCGGCCGGCCGCGCTCGGCGGCCAGCTCGGTCGCGAGCTCGCGTCCGAAGAACCTCACGACCGTGTCGATCCCCGCTTCCTTGGCCGCGTCGGCGACGGTGTGCGACGGCTCGATCCCGAGGCAGGGAACGCCCGCCTCGACGAAGTTCCGCAGGAGGTACCCGTCGTTGCTCGCGAGCTCGACGACGAACGACGAGGCGTCGAGGCCGAACCGCTCGGTCGCCATCTCGCAGTAGCGGGAGGCGTGGCGCAGCCACGAGTCGGAGAAGGACGAGAAGTACGCGTAGTCGTCGAAGATCTCGCCGGGGGAGACGTACTCCTCCAGCTGGACGAGCTTGCACTCGCGGCAGACCCACACGTTGAGCGGATAGAACGTCTCGCCCCTGTTCAGCTCGTCGGCCTTCAGGAAGCTCTCGCAGAGCGGGGACATGCCCAGGTCGACGAAGCGGTCCTGCAGCGGAGCTCCGCAGAATCGACAGCACGTCGTTGCGCTCGCGTTGCCGGCAGTGACCTTCATGCGAGCCGCACCTCGGGATCCAGGCCCATCTCTCGAAGCGACGATTGGATCTCGTCTCGGTAGTTCGGGTTCATCACGACGACGACGTCCGGCGGGTCGTCCAGGAGCGACTGCGGCGGCCCGATCTTCTGTCCGGTGCCGGCCGCGTGGAGTCCGTGCTTGCGCTCGTTGATGTCGACGACCTGTTCGATCGTCCCGTCGACGTCAGCGATGTTGAGGAAGTTCACGCCGCGCGCGCCGGTTCCCCAGAGCGCGACGGAGCGGCCCGCCCTGGCGTCCTCCCGGAGCTGTCGGCGCCAACCTTCGATCTTCTCGCGGGCTTCTTCCGAGAAGCGCACGACCGAGGCCTCGAGCGCCTCCAGGCGCTCGCCCTGGAAGCCGTCCGTGCCATTCGCTTCGAGAGTGGGCTTCGCGTCGACGGCGATGAACTGGTTGGCGAACGTCTCCGAGGCGTGCGTCACGTCGTAGCCGGTCGCCTCCATCAGGCGCGCGAGGCTCCCCTGGGACCAGTACGTGTAGTGCTCGTAGATCACGTCCCAGAGCGACACCTGATCGAGGGTGTAGAGCGCGTTGGGGACCTCGATGACGACGCCGGCGTCCCTCTCGCCGAGGGACTCGCGGATCGCCCGGAGGAAGCTCTTCGGGTCGTCGACGTGCTCCAGGACCTGGCGACACACGACGAGGTCGATCGGCAGGCCGTCGGTGGAGTCGGGCCCGTAGTACTCCCGCGTCACCTCGATGCGCCCGTCGCGCAGCCGGGTCGGCAGGCCGCTGGCGTAGCTCGGATCGAACCCGAAGCCGCGCTCCGCGCCCTCGTCGACCAGGAGCTCGAGGAAGCTCGCGTCGCCGCATCCGATCTCGACGACGCTGCGGCCCTCCAGCGGATGCCGCGCCGCGATCTCCCCGGCGAAGCTGTGGATGTAGCCCTGGAAGAACTCCGAGAAGTGGAGGGAGTTCTCGTAGCCGTCCGTGTACTCGATGGCCTCGGAGTCGAATGCGCGGTTCGAGATGAGGCCGCAGGTCTCGCAGTAGACGAGGTCGATCGACCCTCGCGCGCAGGCGCGCGCGCTGGCCTCGTCCGGCCAGAGGACGCAGACGAGGATCGGGACCTCCTCCACGTGGAAGATCGGGCGGACGTGATGAGAGCCGCAGGCAGGGCAGATCATGGTCAGCTTCTCGCTCGCGCGGTTCGCAGTGGCGAGGGCAGGGCGCGAGTGAGGTACGGGGGCGGTGAGCTTACTGTTCGAGGTCGCGCGAAGCCCGTGCCGACGCGGCGCCGAGCTGCCGCCAGTTCGACCGAGCCGGGAAGAGCCCCGGGCAGAGCTCGGCCGCGCACTCGCGGGCCTCGTGACGCCGGAAGACTACCCCGCCCCGGACCGCGCGGAGGGGCGGTGGGCGCGTGGCGAGCGGCTCCTCGCCAAGCGAGCGGCCCGTCTCGCATCCGGACAGCGCAGGCCGCTCGGCCCCGTCCCGGCGCCCCGGATCGAGGCTCCCGGGACCTCGCCCTGTTGACGCCACCTTCACGGGGTCCCGAGGGCGCGGGGATGATAGTTTCTTGAGGCCTCCATCGCGGTTCTCCCCGGACCGCGGTTGCTTCCTCACCACTTCGCCCCTTCGGAATGAAGCGGGCGAGTTTTCCCGTACCTCCGTCGCTTTGCGGAGGTCACCCCGTTCCCTGCCATGGACGTCTTCGCCAGAGCGCTCGCCATCGTCGCGGTGGCCGCCTCACCTGCCCTCGCACAGTCGGTCGAATCCGACGACTTCAACGGGTGCGGGATCCTGCGCCCGTTCTGGTCGACGATCGACCCGCTCGGCGACACCGACATTCGCCTGGTGGGCGGCGGGACCGCCGACGCGTTCCTGGAATTCGACATCCCCGGCGGGACGGCCCACCACCCCTGGGGTGAGAACACCGCCCCGCGGCTGATGCAGGCCACGAGCGACGACGACTTCTCGCTCGAGGCGAAGTTCGAGAGCCTTCCGACCCTGCGCTTCCAGGAGCAGGGCTTCATCGTCGAGCAGGACCCCGCCAACTGGATCCGGTTCGACGTGTACTCGCGTGGGAACGGGGTACGGCTCTTCGCCGGGGTGACGACCAACGGAAGCTCGTCCGTTCGCTACGACCGGCAGATCGCGGTCTCGGGCCAGGTCTTCCTGCGCGTGACGCGTACGGGCGACCTGTGGCAGCTCGAGTACTCCCAGGAGGGGACTTCCTGGAAGCCGGGCGCGGTGTTCCTCCACCCGATCGGGGTGACGTCCGTCGGCGTGTACGCCGGCAACGCGCGACCCTCGCCGCCCTTCCTCTCCCGCGTCGACTACTTCGAGGTCGCGACGGATCCGCTCCTCGTCGAGGACGGTGGCCCGGTCGGACCCTTCGACGTCAACGTCACGACCTCAGGCACGGGCGCGGGGAACGTGGTGCTCGATCCTCCGGTCGGCCCGTACGCGTGCGGTCAGCAGGTCACGGCGACCGCCGTCAGCGCCCCCGGTTCCCAGTTCACGGGGTGGGGCGGTGACGTCAGCGGCAACGACGCGGCGGTGAGCTTCGTCGTGAGCGACGAGATCGACATCCAGGCGAGCTTCGGGCCCGATTCACCGCCGGTCATCACGAACGTGGTCGCGGCGTCGGGGTCGCTCTCGGCCCTGGTCACCTGGACCACGGACGAGCCGGCGACGAGCGCGGTGGAGTTCGGCGTGGGCGGTGCCTTCGACCGCATCGAGCAGTCGACCGAGCTCGTGCGCGAGCACGCGATCCTGCTGTCGGGCCTGACGCCCGACACGGTGTACGACGCGCGCGTCACGTCCGTCGACAGCGCGGGCGCGCCGGTCACGTCCGCCCCGATCACGTTCGCGACGCTCGCTGCGAGCTCGTTCCTGTCCGATTCGTTCAACGGCTGCGGGCCGCTGAGCTCGCTCTGGACGGTCAACGACCCGCTCGCCGACTCGACGATCGCCCTGGTCGCCGGCGGCTCGGAGAACGCGGGCCTCCAGATCGACGTCGCTGGCGGGACGCCCCACGTTCCGTGGGGGACGTTCAACGCGCCGCACGTCACGCAGCCCTGCGCCGACGATCCGACGCTCTCGGTCACCGCGAAGCTGCTGACGCTGCCCGTGGCCAAGTTCCAGATGCAGGGCATCGTCATCGAGGAAGACGCCGGGAACTGGCTGCGCTGCGAGTTCTACTCGACGGGCTCGAAGCTCATTTGCTTCATGGCGTCGACCGAGGGCGGCAGCTCGAACTCCGTGTTCCAGCGGACCGTGACGCTGTCGGCGCCGGCCTACCTGCGCGTCGACCGCAACGGCGACGACTGGACCCAGCTCTACTCGGACAACGGGACGGACTGGATCACGCTCGGGACGTACGCGCGGCCGATGAGCGTCGCGCGCGTGGGCGTCTTCGCCGCGAACGCGGGCGCGTCGCCGGCCTACTCCGCGCTCTTCGACTACATCGAGAGCGACCTCGACCCGCTCTTCGTCGAGGACGCCGACGCCGTGGGACCGTTTGCGGTGACGACGGTCGAGTCGGGAACGGGTACGGGGACGATCGTGCTCGATCCCCCGGGGCCGTACACCTGCGGCCAGGTCGTCACGGCGACGGCGGTCCCCAGCGTCGGGTCGCAGTTCGCCGGCTGGTCCGGGGCTCTCCAGGGACTCGCGAACCCCGCCGAGTTCCCCGTCTTCGGGAGCGAGACCGTCGGCGCGACGTTCGGCCCGGACGTGCCGCCGACGATCGACGACATCAGCGTCAGCGCGGCCCTCGAACAGGTCACCATCCGGTGGACGACGGACGAGCCGGCGACGAGCCTGGTCGAGTACGGCTCGACGCCTGCGCTGGGACTCAGCGTCGGGAGCTCGACGCTGACGCGGACCCATGAGGTCGTCATCCCGGGGCTCGAAGAGGCCTCGCAGTACTTCTACGAGCTGACCTCCGAGGACGTCGGTGGACTGAGCTCGACGGTGTCGAACCTCTCCTTCTGGACGGCGACGCCCCTGACGGACGACTTCAACCGCTCGAACCTCGGTCAGGACTGGGAGGTCATCGATCCGATCGGAGTCGGGCTCCTGCGCCTGGAGGGCGCGTCGAGCGCCGACGCCCAGCTCGTCCTCGAGACGCCCGCCGGGACACCGTACGGGACCTGGTACTCGAACGAGGGCCTCCAGGTGCGCCGGCCGCTGGAGTCGAGCGACTTCGACGTGGCGGTCTCCATCCAGTCCGACCTCGGCCAGAAGTTCCAGAGCCAGGGCTTCCTGTTCGAGACGGCCGACGGCGAGGGGTTCGCCCGCGTCGAGTACTACCACGACGAATCCAGCCTCCGCGTCTTTGCCGCAGTGAACGAGGACTCGTCGCCGGACGCGTACTTCGACACCCCGGTGCTGAGCGGCGCAGTCACTGCGAACGACCGTCTCTACCTGCGCGTCGCACACGCGGGATCGAGCTGGTCCGTCTACACGGCGCCGAGCTTCGATCCCGCCGCGCCGCTGGACGGCTGGGAGCTCCGCGGGTCCTTCACCGACCCGATCGAGGTCGCGACCGTCGGCCTCTACGTGGGCTCGGACGGGCAGTCCCCGGGTATCGTCGGACGCTTCGACTGGTTCGCGGATCTCTCGGATCCGCCCCTCGGCGAGGACACGCTCACCGAGCCCGACGTGTTCGGTCCGCTCCAGTACAGCGTCGTCGCCGGAGCCCCCCAGGTCAGGAACATTAGCTTCTCCTGGAAGACCGACGAACCCGCCTTCGGCGAGGTGCGCTTCGGCCTGGATCCCTCGACGGGCAGCTCCTTCGCGGCCTCCGGCCTCGCGTACCAGCACGGCCTGACGGTGACCGGACTCCTGCCGAACACGACGTACTACTTCCGCGTCGTGTCCAGGGACGATCTCGGGCAAGAGTCCGAGTCGAGCCTGATGCAGCTGACGACCCTCGACGGCAGCCCGCCGATCTTCGAGATCCGGAACGCGACTCCGCTCGCCGACGGCTCGGGCCTCGAGGTGCGGTTCGGCGACAAGGGCCAGCCGCAGCGCTGGGCGAACATCCTCGGCAACGTCTTCGACGCCGACGGAACGATCCTCCCGAACTCGCTGTACTACACGCTCAACGGCGGGCCGCGGATCGACCTGACGCTCGGGCCGGATCCGTTCCGGCTCATCAACCCGGGCGACTTCAACGTCGACGTCGACATCGACACGCTTCAGGTCGGTGAGAACGTCGTCGAGATCCACGCGACCGACAACGCGGGTCTGGAGCAGATCCAGCGCGTCGTGCTGAACTTCGACGACGCGTCGTACTGGCCCTTCGAGTCGATCGACTTCACGCAGGACTCGCTCCTCCAGTCGGCCCAGGTCGTCGACGGCCGCTGGTACTCGACGCCCGAGGGTCTGCGGAACGAGGTCTTCGGCTACGACCGCCTCCTCGCGGTCGGCGACCGCCGGTCGTGGCGCGAGTACGAGGTCACGATGACCTTCCAGATCCTGTGGCGCGAGGACCCGCTGAACATGCCCCCGAACCACGGGGCAGGTCCCGCGGTCGGGCTCGGCGCGCGCTGGGTCGGCCACAACGAGACGCCCCGTCAACCGGACCGGGAGTACTGGCCCACCGGAGCCTTCACCTGGTTCCAGTGGTCACCGTCGGGCGACCGCCTTGAGCTCTACGCCAACGAGAACACGCAGTCGAGCCAGGTCTTCAGCCAGATGGACCTGAACCGGCGCTACGTGATGCGTCTGCGCGTGGAGGACGTCCCCGGCGGAGTCGGCGGCCAGGCCACCTACACCTCCGAGATGTGGGAAGACGAGCTCGACGACCCGACCGCGCCGGACTGGTCGCGCCAGGTCACCGGAATCGCCAACGGTCCCGAGCTCGGCGGAGCCCTCGTCATCGCCCACCACGTCGAGATCCTCCTGGAGTCTCTCGAGGTGACGAACCTCAGCGATGAGTGAGACGGAGTCGTCAGCTACCGAGACGGTGTCGTCCGATACGGTGTCGCACACCGGTGCGCACCCCGGCTTCGGAAAGGTGCCGCACACCGGTCCGCTGCGCGATGAATGAAAGGTGCCGCGCGTTTCGCGCG
>JBCCSK010000065.1:0-20651 GCA_039200205.1 Planctomycetota bacterium | reverse complement strand
GGGGCGAGCGACCTGAACCCGGTTTGGAGCGTCCGCGAGCTTGCGGCGCCGAAGGCGCCGAAAGCTCGCGGACGCTCCAAACCGGGTTCAGGTCGCTCGCCCCTACCTTCCTGCCGCGTCGATCGCTGCCTTCAGCTCGGTGAGCTCCTCCGACGCACCAACGTCGAGGCGGGCCCACCGGTCCGCCGCGGTCGCCCACGCCCTCGCCCCCACGAGATCCCCCTCGGCCAGCGCAGCCCGTCCGCGGAACGTCCGCGCGAGCGCGACGAGGCGCGCCTCGGCGTCCCGCGGGATCGTGGGATCGTCGGTCCCGATGAGCTGATCCAGGAGCGTGCGTCGGACGCGCTCGCGACGAACGTCGACGACGAGCAGCGCGGCCTGGAGCGCCGCGAGACGCCACTGGCCCGGAGTTCCGCCGCCGACCTCCGCCGCCGTCAGCGAAGCGCGGCCCAGCGCGGCACGCCCCAGAGCAAGGTCGCGCGCCGCCTCTCGCGAGGGCGGCTCGCCAGCGACGGCGAAAAGACCGGACGAGAGAAGCTCCAGCCCACGTTGATCACCCGGCGCGGCCGTCACGACGAGATCCCCGAGAACGAGCTGCAGTCGTCCATCGAGCTCGGACAGCGAGCGCCCCTGGCGAGCGACCTCCGACGTGACGTCGTCGACGAGGTCGGGTGAGCCCGCGACGCGCTCGAACGCCTCGAGCTCCGCGCGCCAGCGGAACCGGGCGTCGGCGAGATCCTCGCCGTCGAAGCGCCGACCGAGATCGGATCGCGCCGCTGCGAGCGGCCGCTCCAGGACCTCGCCGAGGACCTCGCGCCCGTCAGCCTCACCGAGCCGCCCGTGCGCAAGGACGAGCGAACCGAGGAGGGCACCGCGCAGCTCGACGAGCGAGATCGAGCGGAGCTCGGGAAGGTCGTCGCGCTCGAGCTCAGCGGCCACCGCGCGGTCGAGGCCGAGCGCCGCGCGCGTCGTCTCGTCGCGGGCGAGCGTCGGGCCGAGCGCGCGCGCGGCGATCGACGCCGCCGCGAGATCGTCGAGTCCCGCGGACTCGTTCGCGACGACCCCCTCGACGAGGCGAAGCAGCGCGCGCGCGTTCCCCCGCTCGCCGAGCGCCTCGATCGCGGCGAGGCGCTCGGCTCCGTCCCCTGTCCCCGGCTGCGCGAGCCGTTCGAGGAACGCCGTGACGCCGTCCGGCTCCGGCGGAGCCCCGAGCGCACCGAGCGCTGCGACGGCTCGCATTCGAAGCGTTCCGTCGACACCGTCGAAGTCGGCGACGAGCCGCTCCCCGACTCTCCGCGCGAGCGCGGGATCGTCGCGCGTGAACTTCGCGAGCTGAAGCGCCGCCTCGAAGCGCACGCGACGTGGCACGTCGTCGCCGAGGAACGCGGGCAGCCGGCGCCGACCCGCGTCCGTGCGACCGAGCAGACCGGCCGCGGTCTTCGGAAGCTGGGGACGCGCATCGTCGCGGGACGCCTCGCCGTTCATCGGCTCGGCGCTGCGCGAGAGCGCGTCCACGATCGCCTCCACCGCACCGGTGCCCAGACGCCGGTGGAGCACGCGCGCAGCAGCCGCCGCGTCGCTGTCCGCGCGCAGCCGCCCCAGGTACGTCGGCTCGGCCACGATGACGGCGACCGACTCGGCGAGCACCGCGCTCGCGAGCGCCGACGATTCGGGGTCTCCGTCGAAGGTCGCCAGCAGCTCGATGACCGTCGGCTCCCGCGTCGCCGGGTCTTCGACGAGATCGATCACCACGTCACGGAACGCCGAGACGGACTCGTCGCGCGGGAGCCGGGCGAGCCAGCGCTTCTGCCGGCCGGACAGCCGCGCGTCGGGCTCTTCCTCGGCGTCGTACGCGCGCCTCAGCTCGTCCCCGAACCGATCGGCATCTGGCGCGTCGCACAGCCACGCGAACGCGAGCGTGCGAACGTCGGGCGACGGGTCGTCGAGGAGGCGCGCGACGGTCGCCCCGAGGTGCGACTCGTCGGCGAGGACGTAGCGGCGCCCGATCTCGCGCGCCGCGGCCTCGCGGACCTCTCCCTCGGCCCCGAACACGAAGGCCGCCGCGACGTCGGCGTCGAGCGCTTCGGAGCGCAGGCCGACGACGTCCCAGATCTCCAGCGCCGTGTCGTCGTCGAGGTCGGCAGCGCCCGAGAGGAGCTCGGACATCGACAGCGACCACGCCGCGCCCCGGGCGCAGCGCAGACGCGCGTCGTCCGCGATCTCGGGGTCCGCGGCGCGGCCGAGGAGCGCGCGACCGAGGACGTCGGAGCCGGCGGCCCGCGTCACTCGATCGAGCCGCTCCTCGTCCGTTCCGTCGACGATCCACCGGACGACGGCGTCGATCTCGGGCGGCGACGACAGCGAGACGCGGTCTCGCGCGACGGCGACGAGTGCGAGCGATTCGACGAGGGCGCGCTCGCCGTCCGCAGCGCGCGCGCGGAGTCGGTCGATCGCAGCAGCATCGAAGGGACCGCGGACCCAGTCGTCGAAGAGAGCGTCGATTGGCGAGCCTTCGACATCGGACGACTCCTGCGCCGACCAGGCGGCCTCGACCCCGCCGGCCGCGGCCCCGGACCGTGCGATCGACGCGGCGACGGACGCCGCGAACGGCCCCGACGGCGCGGCGGCCTCGACGATCTGCGCGAGGTGGGGTCGCAGAGCGTCGTCGTCGACGAGAGCGCGGACGAGCCGCTCGTGCGCTGCCTCGCGCACCGTTCGAAAGCGCGATCCGAGCCCTTCGGCGATCCACCCGGCGAGTGCGGCCGCGTCGGGATCGGCGGCCGCGACGCGCAGCTGCGCCGCCCAGAGCTCCGGCCGATCGTTCGGGTCCGGCAGCGCGTCCGTTCCGCGGACCAGCCGCCCCGTCCGAGCCGCGAGGTCGAGCAGCGCGACGTCCTCGACCCAGCGATCCGGCGCGAGAACGGGCTCGGTCGCGGCGCGAACGTCGGCGAACGAGAGGTCGTCGGCGCGGGCACCGAGCGCAGCGGCGCCCGCCCTCAGGCGCAGCTCGCGGTCGACGGCCGCCTCCGCGATCGAGGTCGCCGCGTCCTCCTGTGCCGGGGCGACGGCGGCGAGGGGAAGCGCCACGACGAGCGCCCGCGCGACCTTCAAAGGACCTCGAGGCGGCCGACCGCGATCCCGTCCCAGTTGCGCAGCGTGCGCAGGCGGTACCTCTCGAGAGCGCGCGCCGCCGCGTCCTCCAGCAGGCCAAACCGCCGGAGGAGCTCGACGACGACCGCGTGCAGGCCGCGCAGGCCGCCGTCGTCGACCTTCACGGCGAGCGCCACGTCTCGACCGGGCACGCCGACCGCGTACACGGCCTCGGCGCCGATCTTCGGGAACAGCGCCCCGCCGGACGCGCGAACGAGGGCGGTGTCGAGGCGCTTGGAGCGACCGGCGAGCAGGACGGGGTTCTGCTTCACGGCGGCGAGGACGCGCTCGCACGCGTCGCGCCGACCCGGAGCGAGGCCGTCGGGCGTCGTGTAGCGCGCGAACGCCTGCGCGAGTGCGACGAGCGGGATGCGGAACGTCGGCGCACTGCAGCCGTCGATCGCGTGGCCGAGCGCAGCCTCGTCGACGCCGGTCAGGTCGACGACCGCCTCCCGCACGAGCCGCTGGGCCGGCGCGTCCGGGGCGAGGTAGGTCGCGACGTCGGCGCCGAGGTGTCTGGTCAGCGCGAGGAACCCCGCGTGCTTGCCCGAGCAGTTGTTGTGGATCCGCCCCGGCTCGGCGCCCCTCTCCAGGAGCGCCGCGCGGGCCACCGGATCGCCCGGCGGCTGAGGGCCGCAGCCCAGCGCGTCCTCTTCGAGGCCGAGCCGCGAGAGCAGCCCGCGCGCCGTGTCGACGTGGCACGGCTCGGCGTTGTGCGACGAGACGGCGAGCGCGATCTCCTCCTTCGTCAGCGCGAACGCGTCCGCCGCACCCGTCTCGAGCAGCGGCAGGGCCTGGAGGCACTTCACGGAGCTCCGCGCGAAGAACGGGTGGCCGACCGGGCCGCGCTGCTCGAGGACCTGACCCGAGGAGTCGACGAGGCACCACGCGCCGCGGTGCACGGATTCGACGTGTCCATCCCGCCAGACCGTGGCGATCACGGGCGCGTCCGGATAGTCGTACGACCGCGTCTCGCGCGCGCGCTCGGTATCGAGGTTGGGACTGGCCATGGCCAGCGCCTATCTTAGGCGCCCGGGGCCGCCCGCACGCACCGCACCGGATCCGTCTCACGACCGGTCCGAAGTGCAAAGGCTCCTCGCCCATGCCGACTCCCGAAGCCCACCCGCTGGTGCCCCTGCGCCTCGTTCGCGTCGTCTTTCGCGAGACGTCGAGCGAGCAGTGGATCTTCCTGGAGGAGGACACGGACGCCGAGCCGCGCCGGGGATTCCCGATCGTCATCGGGAGCGGCGAGGCGAGCGAGATCCACCGCGTCGTCACCGACGTCCCGACCGCGCGCCCCCTGACGCACCAGCTCACGCTCGGGACGATCCACGCGCTCGGCAGCCAGCTCGTCGGCGTCGACATCGTCGACCTGCGGTC
This sequence comes from Planctomycetota bacterium, assembly GCA_039200205.1. Classification (GTDB taxonomy): domain Bacteria; phylum Planctomycetota; class UBA1135; order UBA1135; genus Saltatorellus. Next base: position 16,121 of record JBCCSK010000065.1, on the reverse strand, counting down.
GAACACGTTCTACGCGCAGCTCCGCCTCATGCCGCCGAACGGCGCGGACCCGGGCGGCGCCGAGGAGATCCTCGTCGACGCGCGTCCGAGCGACGCACTCGCCCTCGCGCTGCGCGCGGGCGCACAGATCCGCGTCGCCGAGTCGGTGCTCCAGCAGGTCCGAACGGACAGCGCTCCGGATCAGCTCGTGGACCCGGACGACCTCGACATCGATCCGGTCGACGAGGACGACGACGACGAGTGAGTGACGCGGCCGAGGTGCAGAGGCGTCCGCGGGCCGTGGTCGTCGGGCTCGTGCTGATCGGCGCCCTCTCGGTGTTCCTGCGGCTCTGGCCGATCGAGCACGGCGCGCCGCGTCCCGAGTACGTCCCGGACACGCACATCGTGCGGAACGCGCTCCACATGCTGAGCGAGCGCGATCCCGTGCCGCCGGCGAACGCGTACTCGAGCTACCCGTACCTCCTGTCGTTCACGCTCGTTCCCGTGTACGCCGGCGACTTCGCGCTCGGCGTGCTGCGCGACGACTGGGAGGGCGCGGCCGAGTACGGGACGCTCCTCAAGGAGAATCCGTGGCACGCGCACCTGCTCGCACGGATCGTGCTGGCGCTCATCGCGGCGACCGCACCGCTCTTCGTCCTTCTCGCGGCGCGCGCGGCAGGGATGGGCATCGGCGCCTACGTCGCGGCATTCCTGGCTGCGACGTCGCTGCTGCACGTGCAGCTGTCCCTGCAGGAGCGACCGTGGGCGCCCCTCGCCGCCGCGGTCGCCGCGACCGCGTACGGCGCGGCCGTCCACGCGACGCGCGGGTCGCGGTCGTCGCTGCTCTGGACGGGCGTCGCGGCCGGCGCCGCGTTCTCGATCCACCAGTCGGGCGGCCTCGCGCTCGGTATGGCGGGGATCGCGTGGCTCGTCGCGCCCGCGTTCGACGACGCCGGCAACGCGCTCGGATGGTCGTGGCCAGGCGTGCGACGACGGGTGCTGCGCGGCGTGCTGTGCGTGACGCTGTTCGCGTTCGTCTCGCTGCTCTTCGGGCACCCGTACCTGATCGCGTACGGAGCCACCGATCCGTCGCAGGTCGCCGCCCAGGAGCTGCTGCGTCCGGGGCAGCGCTACTTCACGCTCGGCGGGCAGATCATCGTGCTCGAGCTTCGCTGGGAGACGCTCGTCGGGTACGTGCGTTCGTTCTTCGGCTACGACCCGATCGTGCTCCTGTTCGGAGCCCTCGGCCTGATGCCGGCGCTGCGGCGGCGGGCTCTCCTGCCCGCGATGGTGTTCGTCCTCGGTTGGGGTGCGTTCTTCATGACGAACCTCAACGAGCACATCCGCTACCTGGTCCCGATGGTGATGCTGATGACGCTGCCCGCGGGGCTCGTCCTCGGCCGCCTCGCGCGCCACCCGGTCGGCGCCGTCGTCACGGGACTCGCGCTCGCGCTGCCGCTCGTGCAGGCGGTGCGGCTCGGATGGGTCCTCCGCCAGCCGGACACGCGCGCGATCGCCGCGTCCCAGCTCGCGAGCCTCCCCGCCGATGCTCGCGTCGCGATCGACATGTACGGCCCGGTCGTCCCGCAAACGCTCGACGCCCTCGAACGCACGGCCGAGCTGCGCATCTTGCGCGGCGAGACCCTCTACGGCCGCGAAGAGCACCGCCGCGCGATGCTCCAGGCCGACGCTCCGCAGGCTCCCGGGCTCGACGTGATCCGGCTGGAGGACGTCTTCGAGTACGACCTGCGCAGCCGCGAGACCTGGATCCGCGAGTCGCTGGTCGAGTCGCTTGGCGCGACGGCGGAAGAGGTCCTGGAGTCGCTCGACGTCACGCACGTCCTGCTCGTCGACCGAACGCCGGACGACGACGTGCCACCGCCGCTCGTCGATCCGGCGGAGCCGACGTCCGAAGCGCGAGACGACGGGCCGCCGCGCAAGCTCTCCCCCCTCGAGCTCCCCGACGGCAACGTCTGGACGATCCACCCCTCGTGGTCGGAGCCGACCTCGTCGGTCGACGGTGAAGCCGTCGACGCGCACCTACCGACGGCGATGGCGTTCCCGCTGAGGGACCTTTGGGCGGTGCGAAGGCCGGGACCGAAGCTCCAGCTGTTCGAGCTCGCGACGGACTGACTCGGGGATCTGCGATGCGTCGCCCGTCTCCCGCGCGTCCAGAGCGGGCGGGCGCACTTTCGCCCGCGTCGTCTACTCTTGGTCGGGGAGTCGCTGGACCATGAGAATCGTCGCGCCCTTGACGCTCGTCGCGCTTGCGATCCTCGGAACGTTCGTTCTGCTTCGCGAGCGTCCGGGTCGCCACGCGGCCCCCGCAGCGGTCGCAGGCGTCGACGAATCTGCTGGAGCAGACTCGACGCTGGAGGCCGTTCCTGGCGAACGAGGCCGCACGGCCCATATGGACCAGGCGCCTACGAACGAACAGGCTCCACGCGGCCTTCCGGCCGAGCCCCCCTCGCTCGAGCACTGCTTCTCGATCGAGGACGAGACGGCCAGACGTCAGTGCCTGCGCGAAGCGAGCGCCGGGGCGAGCGCCGAAGATCTCGGCGGATGGGTGTCCGGTCTCCTCTGCGAAGCGCTGACGAGAGGAGAAGCGCCGCCGAACGTACCGGCGGCGCTGTACGACCTGGTCGAGACGGTCGGGCTCGACGTCGCACTGGCACTCATCACCGAATCGGACGGCGCGTGCGGCCACTGGAGGCTCCGCGAGCAGCTTCGCGCCCAGATGCTTGCGGTCTACTCCGCCGAGCAGCTGGCCGCGCAGCTCGAGCTCGACGGCGTCGGCGCCTTCTTCGGTGATGCGGCCTCGCTTGCGGGAATCGACCTTCTGGGTGCGCTGCTCGAAACGAATCCCGACCCTGCGATCGGAACGCTACTGCGCGCCGGTGCCCGTGGAGAGTACGAGGCGACCGCGTCGCAGTCCCATCAGGCGTACGTGACGCTGCTACCGCACCTCTCGGCAGCGCAGCGGATCAGCGTCTGCAAGAGCATCCTCGACTCGGATCTGCTGATGTCAGGTGTGAGCGAAACGCCCTACGGCTCGACGCTCCTGCGTTCCTCGATGGACGACTCCGCGTGGGAGGAGTGCGATCACGCGGACATCCTCCAGCTCATCCACGGGATGATGGACCATCCGAGCCTCGGCCCCTCCAGCACTGCTTACCTCATGATGCATCGAGACGAGCGTCCGCCAGGCTGCTCCGAGCTGGACTGGAACGAGCTGGTCCAGCACGCAGCGGCGATGGCGGACCACTACGGCCTCGAGACCGACTGAAGTGGAGGAAGCTTGTCACCGAGGATGTTGTCGCAGCGGAGAGGCTTGCCGCCCTGGTCACCCTCCCGATCGGGTGCTTCGCGACCTCCGCACGGAACCGAGCAGCGTGAACGCAATCGCCGCTCTCCGCGTAGGCTGCGCCGGCGCGCTACACTCCCCCGCGCAGGGAACTCCCCTGCGCACGGAGGCGTGGCAGAGTCTGGCTGAATGCACCGGTTTTGAAAACCGACGTGGGGCAACCCACCGGGGGTTCGAATCCCTCCGCCTCCGCCACTTCAACGGGCAGCGTCAGAACGGGTGCCCGAGGTCGAGCCAGAACGCGCCGCCTTCGGGGCCGATCGCGAAGTCCATGCGGACGATCGCCTTGCGCGCAAACAGACGTAGGGACGCTCCGACGTTCCATTCGAGGTCGCTGTGGAGGTCCTCGAGACTCCAGCTCGGTGCGACGCGGCCGACCTCGGTGAAGAGCGCGAGCTGCCACCAGTCGATGCGAGCGGGCGCCAGCTCCTCGACGTCGAGGAGCGGCTGCCAGTCGGGGACCATCCGGTACTCGAGCCAGTACAGAAGCGCGGCGCGGTCGCTGAAACGGTCGGTCGGGTAGCCGCGGAGACGACGTCGCCCGCCGAGCGTCGTTCCGCGGTAGTAGGGAGGCGCGTTGGTGATGGTGCCGTCCTCCTCGACGTTCCAGGTCGGCGAGTACGCGGTCCAGCCGCCGAAGGCGAGGACCTGCTGGCGGGACCAGCTCGTCGCTCCGAGGTCGATGAACTTCACGGCCTCTCCCTCGACGACGGTCCAGTCGTCGGAGCTGTCGAACGCTCCGAAGTCGCGCGAGACCGAGATCGTCTGACGGCTCCCGTACGTCGGGTTGCGCGGGAAGTCGGTGTTGTCGTACTCCAGCGCGAGCTCGATGCCGTTCGTCGCGATCTCCTGTCCGTCGACGGCCTTCTCGAAGTCCTGGCGCTGGTAGAACGGTCGAGCGCTCAGAGTCGTTCGCCCGCTGGTGAACGGGTTCCAGTCGCGCCCCCCCGTCCCCTCTCCCTCCAGGATCCCGCGGTAGAGGCGGTACGTCTGGATCGGCTCCTTCGCGCCCTTTCCGATCGGAAGGACGAAGTCGAAGCGCAGCTCGCTCCAGATCTCGATCGCCTCGTCCCGGACGAAGTTGTCCGGGTCGGAGCCGGCGCTGCCCGAGCGGACGCCGTTCTCGTCCTCGCCGACGTAGGCGCGCAGCTCGGCGAAGCGGCCGGCGGAGATCCAGCCGTCGGCGAAGAGCCGATTCGTCCCGGGGATCTGCGCGCCGTAGAAGCCGAGCTGGACCTGGTCGGTTCCGTTCGTGCTGCGGATCGCGTTGAAGAAGACGCTGAGCTGATCCTGGATCTGCCCCGTCAGCACGCCGCCGAAGCCGATCGCGAAGTCGTACGTCGGTGAGTAGAACGCGTAGGGAACGAGGAGGGTCGCCGCCTTGGCCTCTTCGATCGGGCTCGTCGCATCGAGGATGATCTCCTGGGCCGATGCGATCGGCGCAGCGGCCACGACGAACGCGGTGAGCGCGGCGCGTCGGCAGATTCTCGGGCCGGTCATTCGCTCGCCAAGGTACGCGCATCGACGCCGGGGCGGCGCGCGGATTCCAGCGGCGTCACAGCCAGATCGTCCGACCGCCGTCGGGGCCGCCGAGCCATGCGATCGCGCAGCGGATCGCGTCGTGATCGAGCCCGTAGAGCGCGCCGATCGCATCGCGATAGACCTCGATCTGCTCCGCGTGCGCTTCGACGACGTCGGCCTCACGCTCGGCCGCGTCGGTCTTGAAGTCGATGACGTCGGCCCGAACGACGCGCTCGTCCTGGAGGTGCAGGACGACCCGATCGATCGTGCCGCGCCAGCGGAAGCCCTCGCCGCCATCGACGTCGAACGTGCGCTCGGTCGCAACGTCCGCGTCACCCGGCGGCTTCGAGAAGAGCTCGGCGAGGCCGGGGGACGCGAGCGCGGTCCGGAAGCGCGAGGCGGCCTCCCGCGCGAGCATGGGCGTCTCCGGAGCGAGGCGCTCGGCCGCCCGAACGAGCTGTTCGTCGGTGCGCGTCTCGTCCTCCGTCCACGTGAAGTCTTCGAAGAGCGCGTGGACGAGCGTGCCGAGACGCGCGGCGTCTCCTGCGGTCGACGCGAGGAGAGCCTCGGCCGATCGCGCGGTGCCAGCCGCCTTGGCCGAGGGAGCGCGGACCTCGACGCTCTCGCGGCCGCTGCGCCCGGCGCGGAGGACGAGAGCGCGCTCGGCGAACGGCGGCGCCGGATCCTCGTCCCGCTCGCGCTCCGCCCAGGTCGCGTTGGACCTTGCGTCCTCCCACACGAGCACCGCGTCCTCCTCGTGCGGCCACGCCCCCACGAGGTCGGCGCCGAAGGCCTCACCCACGATGCTCGCCGGACTCAGCGCGACGTTGCTCTTCGGGGGACCGGTCAGGATCAGCTCGAGCCCGTGGATCGCGCGCGTCAGCGCGACGTAGAGCGACGACAGCGCGTCCGTCGTGATGCGGCGCTGCTCGTCGGCGACGAGGCGTGCGAGCGTCGGGTGCTGCTGGGCGATCGCGCTCTTCGGAACGGTCGTCGCCAGTCGCGGGCGGTCGACCTCGGACTCGCGATCGACGGCGATCCCGTCCACGGAAATGTCGATGCGTCGCCCGAGCTCGGGCAGGACGACCACGTCGAACTCGAGCCCCTTCGACGCGTGGATCGTCATGACCTGGACGCGCGCGCGAGCGGGATCGGGCACGCGCAGCGTCCGGACGAGATCGACGAAGTCGATCGGGCGCAGGCCCGCGCGCGCGTCGTGCGCGAGCGCGAGATCGACGAGCTGTTCCAGCCGACGCGCGTCCCATGCGCTCGCTCCCTCCGCGAGCTCCGCCGCGTGCTCTTCGCAGAACGCGCCGTAGCCGACCTCCGAGAGGCGCGCGCGCACGGTGCGCGCAGCGAGGACGGCCGCCACGCGACCCGGCGGCGTTCCCATCTCGTCCGGGGCGAGCCCGTACCGTTCACCGAACGGAGAGCGCGCCACCTGCAGCGCCGCGACGCCGTCGAGCGGGTGGTCGGCGAGGTGCAGGAGGCCGATGACCCAGCGCACGCCCAGGGAATCGGTGAGCGCGTTGCCGCCCTCGTCGCTGGCCTCGATCCCCTCGCGTCCGAGGAGGAAGCGCAGCCGCGGGATCTCCTTGCGGTTGCGCACGAGGATCGCGATCGAGGCGTTGGGACGCTCCGCGGCGAGCTCGGTCACGCGCTCGACGGCGAACCGGATCGCCGGCTCCAGCTCGGACTCGCCGGCGGACCTGGAGAACGGTCGCACCTGCCAGATCCGCGCTTCGCCGCCGAGGTCCTCGCGCGCGGAGGCGTGCGGCGCGAATCCCTCCGCCCACTCGACGGCGGCGTCGCGCGCGGCCTCGTTGCCGGCACGCGCAAAGCACCTGCGGTCCGCGAGCCCCGCGAACGCGCGGTTCACGAGGTCGAGGACGATCGGGGACGAGCGGTAGCTCTTCGTGAGCTCCTCCGGCTGCAGGACCGGGTGACGCCGCGCCATCCGGCCGAGCAGCCGAGGCTCGCCGCCGCGCCAGCCGTAGATCGACTGCTTGACGTCGCCGACGCAGAAGAAGCTGCGCTCGCCCGTCCCGTCGGAGAGCACCTCGCTCGCGAGCGGCAGGAGCAGCCGCCACTGGCTCGGCGACGTGTCCTGGAACTCGTCGAGCAGGAGGTGATCGAGGCGCGCGTCGAGCCGGAACCCGAGCTCGGTCGTCCACTCGTCGCGGCCCGTCCGCGCCGGCCCGTCCTCGAGCGCGCGCGGGAAGTCCGAGAAGCGGTACGCGCCGCTCTCCGCGCGCAGCCGCGCGTCGGCGTCCGCGTAGCGACCGAGGAAGACCGCCGTCGCGGCATTGCGGGCTCGCACGTCCTCGATCGCTCCCTGCGACGCGCGCGCGACGATCGCGCCGATCGCCCGCGCGAGCCCCTCGTCGATCTCGACGGAGTCGTACGTCGCTTCGTTCGCCAGGACCTTCTTCACAAGACCGCTGTCGACGACGTCGATCGGGATCGGTCCCGTCCCGTCACCGACGATCGCGAGCAGCCCGTCGATCGCATTCTTCCAGTGCTTCTTCGGCTCGCCACCCTTCGTTTTCGGAACGTCGAACGCCGCGAGAAACGCCGCCGCTCGCTGGACGGCGGCATCGTCCACCCCGTCGAGCGGCTCGAGCCGCCCCCAGGCTCCGTCCTCGGCGTCACGCGCGATCTCGTCCCCCTCCTCGACGGCCGCCTGGAGGGCGCTCTGCGCCTTGCGCGAGGCTCCACCGCGCGCGATCGCTCGCAGCAGCTCGAGACGCTCGGCGTCGCCGAGGTCCTCGACGACGCGCGCCACGCCCTCGGCGACGAGCCTCGCCTCCTCGACCTCGTCGGCGACGCGCCACTCGGGCGCGATCGCGAGCTCCATCGCGAACAGCTGTGCGAGGCGCACGAAGAACGCGTCGAGCGTGCGAACCTGGAGCCGCTCGATCCGACGCACGAGCCCCGTGAGCGTGGCGCGACAGTCCTCCGCCGTGACCCCCTTGCGAGTCGGGTCGAAGCGCTGCGTCGCCTCCAGGAGCATCGCGCGCGCCGCCGCGCCATCCGCGTCCTCCCGCACGCCCTCGGCGAGGCGCGCGAGGACACGCCCCTGGATCTCGCCGGCGGCCTTGCGCGTGAACGTCGTCGCGAGGACGCGCCGCGGATCGACGCCACCCAGCAGGAGCCCCGCGAAGTGATTCGCGAGCCGGAACGTTTTTCCCGTGCCGGCGGACGCGAGCAGGAGTTGATGCGGCGCGGCGCGCTCGGCGCCGAGGTCGTCGAAGAGGCCCGGCTGGCTCATGTCACGACCTCCTCGTCGACCGGCGCCTCGGGCTCGCGCACGAGTCCGACGCCGAGGAGCTCCTCTTCGATCGGCGCGAGGCGGCGCAGCGACTTCGGGTCGTGCACGTCCCCCCTTCGCACGGCGCGCACGATCTCGCGCGCGCGGTCGAGCGCGTCCCCCACGTCCGCAGCGCTCCAGCCGTTCGCGCCGCCGACGAGTCGACACGCGACCTCGGAACCGTCGCCGGGCAGGTTGACGTAGCCGAGCGCCGGCACGACGCCCGCGCCGACGAGCGGCCGGACCATGTGCGCGTAGAGCGGCAGCTGGAGGTCGCGCCACGCGCCCTTGGATCGATGGACCGACTCGGGGTCGGCGCTCTTGTGGCTCGTCTTGTAGTCGAGCACGCGCCACAGGCCGGTCTCGGCGTTCTGCTCGATGCGGTCGATCGTGCCGCGGATCCACGCGGGGTCCTCGCCCTCGCCCATGTCGAGGCGCGTGCAGCCGCGCGGCGCGTCGTCGTCCTCGGCGGCTGGGGCCCACTCGACCTCGCGGATGCGCCAGCCCTCGGCGGCGCTCGCGGCCTGCCAGAGCGCGAAGCTCGCGAAGCGCAGTCGCAGCTGCTCGAGCTGCAGCGGAACGGCGGGCAGGACGGACGCGGGGAACAGCTCGGCTCGCACGCGGTCGAGCTCTTCACCGAGGAAGTCCTCGATCTCCACCGGGTCGGTCGACGTGGTCGGACCGCCGCGACCGAAGCGTTCGAGGACCTCGTGCGCGACCGTCCCGAACACGAGCGGGTCCATCTCCAGCGCGCGGTCGTCGACGGTCTCCAGGCGGCGGACGCGCCGCAGATGGAAGAGCAGCGGCGACTCGATGTACGCCTTGAACGATGTCACCGCGAACGCCTCGGGCGGCGAGGGATCGGGGAAGAGCGGCGGCAGGTCGCTCTCCGCGGGTCGCTCGCCGCGCTCGATCGGCTCGAAGCCCTTCGGCTGGAGCGCGTGCGCGACGCGCGCGGCGACATCGTCGGCGAAGAACGCGATGCGGCTCGGGAACAGCGGATCGCCGTCGCGCGTGCGCCGACCGCTGACGAAGTCGACGCGCTCCTGCGACGCGAGCAGGGCCGTCACCGTGTAGACGTCGCGCGCGAGGCGGCGGGCCTCGTCCTCGACGCCGAGCATCGAGCGAACGCGGTCGGGGAGGAACCGGTCGCCCTCGCCGCTCGCGGGGACGCGCCCCTCGTCGACGCCGGCGACGACGAGGTGCGGTGCGTCGTCGAGCTGGAGCTCGAGCCAGCCGAGCATCTCGACGACCGGCTCGTCGTCGCGCGCCGGAGGATCCGGGATCGGTCCGATCGAGGCCGCGGTCCGCAGGACGAGCGCGAGGCCGGAGGCCGGATCGACGTCGCCCGCGACGGCGGCGGGGACGCGCTCGAGCGCGGCGAGAGCCGCGCCGATCAGCTCGAGCGCCGCGGCGAGCGACGCGCCGGAGCCCTCGGCCGAGGGATCGAGCAGCGGGTGGTTTCCGTAGACCCGTTCGAGGAACGCGCGAACGGCACCGCACAGCGTGGCGAGAGGGCGCGGGCGACCGCTGCCGAGCGGGCCGATGCGCGCGTCGAGGGCCACGTGGAGAGGCTCGACGTCCTCGCGGCGCGCCGCGTCCGCGGGGACGTCGGGCGCGTCCGGCCGCATGCGGCGCGGCAGCCGGGACTGCCGGAAGGCGTCGAGCCGCGCGACGGGATCGTGGTCGAGCGTCGGCGCGAGCACGCGCTCGATGTCGGGATGGCGGACGAGCGAGGCGAGTTCCTCGGCCGCGAAGGTCCGGGAGAGGTCCTCCAGCGCCGCCAGAAGTCGCGCGGGCGCGGTCCGATCGAACGGACTCCCCGCCGCGTCGCGTGCGCGCACGCCCGACGCGCCGAGGCGCCGCTTCAGGTACGGCGCGATCTCCTCGTCGAGGACGCCGAGCGAGAGGTCGCCCGCGCGCTCGGGTCCACCCTCCCGGGCGATGAGCGCGACGGCGGCGCGAGCCTGATCGTCGGGCCCGTCCACGACGTGCCAACGGCCCAACGGCAGGTCGACGTCAGCGTCCGCCCACTGGCGTGGGACGAGGCAGCCGAGCGCGTCGAACCCCTCCGCCGCCTCGGGCGGCGCGAACGTGATCACACGCGGGGGCTCGCGGAGCTGCTCGAGGGCCTGGCGCAGCAGCGCGTTCATGTCGACGACGCCGACGAGGACGACGCGCGCGTGCGCTTGGACTCGTCCTTCCCGAAGCGCCGCGATCCGCGCCTCGTGAGGGTCGTCGAGCCCGATCGCGTCCATGCGCTCGCGCCAGACGGCCTGGACGCGCGCCAGCGATTCCCATCGACGCAGCTCGCTCGCCGGCGCGTCGCCCCGCTCGCCGAGGACGCGCAGGACGTCGGCGAAGTCCAGCCCCCACGGCGCGAGCTCGCCGTGCAGCGAACGCAGGCTCTCCGCAATCCGCCACCACGCGGATCGATCGGAGTCCGCAGGGGGACTCGCGACGATCCGCGGGAGGACGCCGCGCCCGCTCGCGCGGAGCGCGCGCTCCCAGGACAGCGTCCGCGTCGTGCGGTCGGCGGTCGGGCTCTCGAGGACGAGGAGCTCGTCGACGAGGCGCCCCTGCGTCAGGACGCGAGGCGGGAGGAAGCCCGCCCACCCGCGCCGACGCGCGGCGTCGGAGAGGTGCGCGAGGAGCGTCCGTCCGGCCCTCGCTCCCGGCACGGCGACGAGGAGGTCGCCGAGGTCGGTCGGCCCTGCGGCGCCGGCCACGAGCCGCTCGGCCGCGCGAGGAAGGAGCGGACCGTCCCAGCCGACGAACTCCGGCTCCCTCGCGCGGTCCGACGGCCCCATCGCCGCCGAAGTTAGCTCGCCCCGATCAGAGCTTCGAGAGCCAGATGAGGAACTCGCCCTCGAGGTCTTCCTTGACCGGGTCCTCCGAGCTGAGCGGGCGCCCGTAGACCTCTTCGATCGTCGCCTCGAGGCTGTCGGCGCCGGCGTCGGCCTGCGCGAGCTTCGAGAGGACCTCGCCAAATGCAGACCGGGCGGCCTTGCTCGAACGCATGCCCTCCTGCTGCAGCCAGTAGACGAAGCCGGTGCGGTAGGAGCGGAAGAACTCGAGGCTGTCCCCGTAGAACTCGTCGGGGATGATGAGCTCGTTCGCGAGCGCGGGCGAACCGAGGAACGGCGCGCGCAGGGCCATCCGGGACCTCATGTCGTCGTCCTGGAGGACGAAGAGCCGGACGCGGTCCGCGCGCTTCTTCGCCTGGTTCTCGCCCGCGGACTGGGCGCCCTGGAGCGCCACGAGGTAGCGGTCCTTGCCGTGCTCTCCGCGCCAGCGGCTGTCGGCGAGGTTGGGCGGCAGGACACCGCCCTCGGAGCGGCCGCCGGGGACGAAGATCTCGAGCGCTTCCGAGCGGCGGACGCGGAGGTCCCCGTCGATGCGCGTGTTGCACTCACCGTAGATGTCGATGACGTTGTTCACCGAGAAGGCGCCGGCGAGGGACGGCGGGATCTTCTCGCCGTACATGTTGTCGAACAGCGTGTTTCCGGCGAGCTGGGCGATCTGCTGCTGCATCCCCGTGGGGCTGCGCGAGTTCATGTCGATGCCCGCGAAGTTGCCCGGGGTCGTCCCCTCAGGGTCGGCGAACTCCAGCGCGACGACGGAGATCTCGTTGTAGTAGCAGTTGGTCCACGTGAGGATGTCGTCGCTCCAGTAGCTGTACTGGTTCGACGGGCTCATCGCTCCGAAGGCGCTCACGAGCTCGAGGAACGCGCGGCGGTCGGGAGCAACGATGAACGTGTCGACGAGCTCGCCGGTGCGCTCCAGGCCGAGCGGCTTGCCGGTCGCCATGTAGGCGCCGAATGCGGCCTGGGCCTCGATCACTCGATCGGGGGCTTCGAGTCCCACCGTCAGCTCGCCGGGCTCGCCCTCGATGTCGTCGATCGCGTTGCCGCGGAGGCCGGAGCACCAATCGCGGAGTCGATCGAGGTCCTTGCGCGCGTCGCGCGCGCCGGGGGCGTCGGGCCCGAGCCAATCCAAGAAGTTGTCCTGGACGTCGAGCAGCGCGACCGCGAGCAGCGCGAAGTCGTCCCCCTTGGTCCGATCCTCGAGCTCGTGGGCGGCGACGGCGAGGTCGAAGAGACCCAGCCGCATCGTGTAGAAGCCGTCATCGAGCAGGTCCTCGATCGACGTGTCGGTGGCCTTCTCCGGGTCGATCCCGGCGCGCTGCAGGAAGTCGTTCGCGAGCTTCTCGTGGTCGATCTTGACGCGGAGATCGTCCTCGCCGGACGGCGAGCTGAGCGTGGGTTCGGGAAGGGGGTAGAGCGGAGCGGCCAGGGCGGCAACCGCGACGCCGTGGAGGAGAGGCGAGCAGAGCATCGTCATGCGGATATTGGCGGGTTCGTGGACAGCGAGCCGCGCGGATGGGGACGCATCGGTAGTAACGCAGCGCAGAGCCGTTTCCCTGTAACGAACCAGAAAAGGGTCGGTTGCAGTCGGCTGTCGGCTGCCTGCGGCGCGGGGAGGAGAGAAATCGCTGCGAAGGGAGGTGAATTCCGCGCGTCCGCCGCCTCGGAGGGGCGTCCCCGGGCGTGGAACCCTTCGCCCAGCCTCCTTGCACACAACACGACGACTGCCATGAACACCAACATCCTGACCGCCTCCGCCATCGCCGCCTTCGCCTGGGCCCCCGCCGCCGCCGCGAGCGACGCCACCTCCGTCGGCGGTTCCCTCGGGGACGCCGGCAGCACGCAGATCCAGATCTCGGTGACCTTCGACCGGATCGACGACCTGGTCCAGTTCGGCCAGGCGCCCGGGGCGCTCGTCGACGAGCTCTCCAGCCTCCTCGAGCAGCTGCCCGCCACCGAGTCCCTGCGGGCGCGGCTGAAGGGCCACGTCGACGACTTCGCCGCGCGGGCCGCTCGGACCTACGTCGGTCAGTCCGATGTCGCCGTGCTGCGCACCGAGTTCGTCCTCGCCCGCATCGACAGCTTCATGGACGATCTGAAGCGGCGCTCGATCGGCGGCGGCTGGTCCGCCGAGGAATTCCAGAACGTGGTCGAGGGCTGGACCCAGCGCGGCCGCGTGTTCGTGGACGCGCCGGATCCCGCGGCACTCCGGGCACGCTTCTCGCAGGCAGTCCAGACGGCCGTCGACGGTTCGCGGACCTTCGCCCAGGCCCACGCACGGGTCGCGGCCATCATCGCCAACGAGCGGGCCCGCTACGCCAAGGGTGTCCTCGAGGCACGCCTCGCCAACGGCACCGCGGACAAGTCGGACTACGAGCGGCTCATGGCCGTCCTGATGGAGGCCCGTCAGCAGCGGGCGGACGGCGCCGCGATCGGCAGGCTCGACTGACCCCACGAACACGAAGGTCGCCTGCCAGTCTCCGACCTGAGTGAACCGGCTTGGGAGAGAACCGGTTGGAGCCCGGGCTTCCGCGAGGAAGTCCGGGCTCCCTTGCTTGGGCGGCTAGCCGATGTCGATCGAAGCCGCCGCCCGCACGTCGCTCTCGGTCCACGCGACCGACACGCGCTGCCCGTCGACGAAGACCTCGATCGAGCGGACGACGACGCCGCCGAACGGTCGCGTCGCGCGTTCGTCCTCGGTCGGGGCGTAGGGAATGCTCAGCTCGAGGGGCTCGGGGCCCTCCCCCGCGGCGGAGACCGTCGTGCGCCAGGTCGCGGCGGTACCCGCCTCGCCCGCGACCGTGACCACCGCGCTGATGGAGCGCGCGGTCGCGCGCAGGCGCGCGCCCCCGACCACCTCGTAGACGCGGATCGTCCCGCCGAGCGGATCGGACGCGAGCCGCACGAGGCGCATGTCGCCGGGCGGTGGCTCGGGCGAGCCGATCCCGGCGCCCGCGAGGCGCGCCGCCATCGTCGCGTCCCAGCCCGCGCCCGCGACGGCTTCGTCGCCGAGCGCATCGGCGATCGCTCGGCGCCGGCGGAACGTCCGCGCGTCGATCAGCACGTGGGAGACGTCGCGTGCATCGAGGAGATCCCGCGCGACGCCCTCGTCGGTCGCCGTGAAGTAGCGCCACGGCGCAAGGAACGAGTCGTCGCCGAGGTAGAGCCCGAAGTTCGTGGCGATCGTCGGGCGCTGCGCGCGCCACTCGATCGCGTGGCCGAGGTCCCACTCGGCGAGCACGCCGCGGGCGCCCTCGCGCTCGGGCGCGAGCCCCGCGAGCAGCTCGGCGATGACGCCCTGCCCCTGCGCCGTCGGCGTCGAGCGCACGAACCGCTCGCCGGTGTCCCTGCGGTGCTCGACGCGCTGCAACGTGTTCCGAAGGGTCCAGGGATGCGCGGCCAGGGCGAGCACGGCCACCCCGCACACCGCCGCGAACTGCGCAGCCCCCGATCGCCTCACGCGTCCGACGAGCGCGGCCGAGACGACGACGCCGAGCACGACCGCCAGCGGAGCGGTGAGCGGCTCGGCGAAGCGGCGCTGGAGGCACGCGAACGCGAGCAGCACCGGCAGCGTCACGACCCACGGCAACAGCTCCGGCACGCGCCGCGTCCAGCGAACGGCGAGGGCCCACGCGATGGGCAGGAGGACGACGCCGATCCCGCACCACTTCACGAGGTCGCGCAGGGAGCCCCCCTCGCCCACGAGCGGCTGCGACTCGGTGATGCTCCCCATGAACGCATTCGTCGCGCCCGCCCACGACAGGGCCTCGATCGCTCGCGACGGCGCGTCGGTGGCGACGAGGACGAGGCCCAAGAGTCCGATCGAAGGGACGGTCGCCGCGATCGGCCTGCGCGTCGCGAGCCGCGGCACGAGCGCGTACGGCGCGAACACGAGCCACCACGCCGCAAGCCAGACCAGGTGGAACCACGACAGGTCGACGACGCTGAACGGCGCGCTGGACGTGTAAGGACTCTCGATCACCGCCGGAACGAGCACGAGGATCGCGGTCTTGTGGAACGACGTCGCGAACAGCGGCAGCCCCTGGGCGCTCGCGCGGAACGGCAGGACGAGCCGCAGCGCGAGCGCGACCTCGACCAGCGCGACCCACAGGATCGACGCCGTCCAGCTCGCAACGAGCACGCCGGCGACGATTCCCGCGATCGCCCCGCGCACGGCGCTCCCCAGCGGACGCACGATCCGGTCCGGCGCGAGCGCCCGACCGACGAGCCCGAGCAGGAGGACGTGCAGCAGCGAGACGAACGCGTGGTGGTCGCCGTTGCCGAGGTGCGAGTACCGCACGTGCCCGAAGGCGAGCGTGACGCTGAGCCCCGCCGCGAGCGCGGCTCCGGAGGCCACGGCGAAGCGGTTCTCCTCGGACGCCAGCCGCCGCGCGAGCCCGCCCGCGAAGAGCGCCGCCAGGAGCGCCGCCAGCGCGCCGCACACCATGGGAACGGTGGCGACGATCTGCTCGATCCGGGCGCGACCGACCTCGTCGATCGCGACCTCGGGGCGGGCCTCCGCGTCCCTCTCGAACAGCGCGGCGGGCTCCGGCAGCGCGCCCCGGACCACCGCCGTCAGCAGCAGGTCGTAGTACGGCGGCCAGGGGATCGGCGCGCCCTCCGCCCCCGGCGGATGCGGGTGGTCGAGCAGCGGATCGTGCGACGCGATCCACCCCCGGTCCCTCACACCGCGCTCGACGCGCCGCGCGTGGTACAGCGTGTCGGGGTCGTAGGACCCCCCACGCCTGGCCCGCCACGGGCCCGACGTCGCGAACGATACCGATCGCATTCTCGGCGCGCACCCACAGAGCGAGGAGCGCGACGAGACACGCGAGGACGATGAGCGTCGCGCGGGCGGCGATGGTCATGGCCGAGATCCTGCGCTATCCGGCCCGAGGTTTCGCGCCGGAGGACTGGGCCCCCGTCCCCCCTGCGGCTATCCTCCGCCCCCCAAAGCGGAGAGGTGGCAGAGTGGCCGAATGCGCCGCCTTGCTAAGGCGGTGAGCCGGCAACGGTTCCGTGGGTTCGAATCCCACCCTCTCCGCCACTCATCGGGACCGAGGGTCCGGTGGGCGCGCCG
>JBCCSK010000064.1:0-20667 GCA_039200205.1 Planctomycetota bacterium | reverse complement strand
GTTTGGGGTTCCCCCCCCCCACCCGGGGGCCCCTCCGCCGCCCGCGGCGGGGGCGGCGCCCCCCCCCCCGCGCCTCTCCCGTTCGAGCGGATCGCGTAGAGTGCCGCGCCAGTCTCGTCCACAGCCTCGAAGACCGTCCCCATGAAGACCGCTCTCGCCTTCCTTCTCACCTGCGCCGCGCTCCAGAGCTGCAGCGGGACCCAGACGACCTCGTCCGCGGTGATGTACGACATCGAGCCCGGCGACCGGGCCGCTGTCGCCGCGGCGCTGGAGGATTACGTCGACGGCTTCACGCTCGGCCAGCCGGAGCTCCTCGTGCGCTGCCTGTCCCCCAACCTCGTGAAGAAGGGCTACCGCCGCACTGCGCCGGACCAGCCGTACGGAGCCGCCGTTCCGCTGAGCTACGCGGACGCCCTGGAGCTCGCGCGGAGCAGGGGCGCGTCCGGGGAAGAGGTCGACCTGTCGAAGTCGAGCGTCGAGGTGTTCGAGGTGGCCGACAAGACGGCGGCCGGCAAGGTCACCGCGTTCTGGGGCATCGACTACGTGCACCTCGTCAAGGAGAACGGGCGCTGGATGATCCACCACATCGTCTGGCAGACCGAGCCCGAGCTCGCGGCGAACTGACGGACGCGCCCACATCACGATGAGCGTCCGCATCGCACTCTTCGGCAACTCGTTCGCGAGCCTCGTCCAGCTCCCGGCACTGCGCTGGGCGAACGAGAACGGCGCGCCGAACACGGTGATCGGCATCGCCGGGAGCGACGCCGCGAAGGCCGCGGCGACCGCGCGCGAGTGGAGCATCGCGCGCTCGACGGGCCGCTGGGAGGAGCTGCTCGACGACCGTCCCGATCTCGTGATCGTCACGACGCCCGTCCACCTGCACGCGCCGATGGTGCGAGGCGCGCTCGACGCGGGCGCCGCGATCCTGTGCGAGAAGCCCTTCGCGCTCGACGGCGACGAGGCGCGCGAGCTCGCCGAGGCCGCGCGCGGGCGCCTGTGCGTGATCGACCACCAGACACGCTGGAGTCCATGGCGGCGCGCGTTCGCGGAGCAGGTCGCGAGCGGCGCGTGCGGCACGCCGTGGTCGGGTCGCATCCTGACCCGCTGGGGCTCGGCGAAGCGACTCGAGATGCCCTTCGGCTGGTGGTACGACGCGGAGCGTGGCGGCGGAGCGGTCGGCGCACTCGGCAGCCACATGATCGACGCGGTCCTGCATCAGTTCGGACGTCGCGTGCGCGCGGTGACCGCACAGCTCTCGACGTACGTGCGTGAACGCCCCGACTCGAAGGGGCGTGCGACGCGCGTGACGGCGGACGAAGCGGCGACTCTCCTGTGCGAGCTCGAAGACGGCACTCCGTGCGAGATCCATATGGACTCGATGGCGTTCGCGGCGAATCGAGACGCGGGCGGCGGCAACCTCGTCGAATGGACGGGATCGGAGGGAACGCTCCGGCTGGAGGCCGACACGGACCTCGTTCTCGTCTCCCACAGCGGCGACGTACGGCCGATCGCAGTCGACGCGCTGCCGACCAACGCGGAGATGGGCATGCCCGAGGTCGGTCCCTTCGCCCGCTGTCTCCCGATCTACCTGCGCGCGGTCGTGGGCGCGTGCGCGGACGGCGCGAGCGAGCTCGCCGGCGCAGCGACGTTCGACGACGCGGTGTACGTCATGGACGTCCTCGACGCGTCGAGGCGTTCTGCGAGAGAGGGACGGCGCGTGGAGGTCCGCAGCTGACTTCCTGGCGAGCGTTCGCCGCGGCGAGGCTCTCATGAAATCTTGCGTACGGAGCGTCCGTCGCGCTCCGCTGGACGTGGGCGAGCTCCCTCCGTGGGCTCGTCCCATCCATCGCCCGCAAGCCCCTCATGAGACTCCCCGCAGGCGCGCCTTGGCTCGCGCCGCTTCTCGTCACCCTTCCCGCGCTCGCACAGTCGCCCGACGGAACGCGTGATCGCGACAGGCCGTTTCCTCCAATCGCGTCGCCGAGGACCATCGACGGATCCGGCAACCATCCGACGAACGAGAGCCGCGGCGCCGCCTTCGAGCCGTTCGCTCGCACTGTATCCGTCGACTACGCGGACGGCCTGGGCGATCCCGCCGGACAGGACCGACCGAGCGCGCGCGCGATCAGCAGCGCGGTCCTGCGCCAGACTCGGTCCGTTCCGAACGCGCGCGGCGTCAGCGACCTGTTCTGGCAGTGGGGTCAGTTCCTCGATCACGACCTGACCGAGACCCCCATCGGAGATCCGTCGGAGGCCTTCCCGATCGCGGTCCCGAGCGGGGATCGGTACTTCGATCCGGGCGGTACGGGTGCGCAGGTCATTCCCCTGCAACGCTCGTTCCCGGTCGACGTGAACGGCGTACGCGAGCAGGTCAACGCGCTCACGGCGTGGATCGACGGAAGCCAGATCTACGGCTCGGACGTCGAACGCGCGCAGGCGCTGCGAACCCTCGACGGAACCGGCAGACTCCGCACGAGCGCGGGCGACCTTCTCCCCTTCAACCTCGAAGGGCTGCACAACGCCCCCTCGGACCACCTCCCACGGTTCTTCCTCGCCGGCGACGTTCGCGCGAACGAGCAGATCGGCCTGACGGCCCTCCACACGGTCTTCGTGCGAGAGCACAACCACTGGGCCGAGCGGATCCGCGCAGAAGACGAGCGCTGGATCGAGCGGTCGATCGCGAGGTCCGGACGCGATGGACGCCGAGGCAGCGGCGGTCGAGGCGGCGGACGCACGCTGACGCGCGACGACTTCGAGAGCGGCCGCGTGCGGGCGCTCTCGGGCGACGAGATCTACGAGCTCGCGCGCGCGATCGTCTCGGCCGAGCTCCAGATCGTGACGTACCGCGAATGGCTCCCGCTGCTCCTCGGCGAAGGCGCGCTGCCTCCTGGCGCGGAGTATCGACCCGAGCTCGACGCCACGATGTCGAACGAGTTCGCGACGGCCGCGTTCCGCTTCGGCCACTCGATGCTGTCGTCGCAGATCCTCCGCATCGACGCGAAGGGCGCAGAGATCGGCGGCGGGCACATCGCTCTCGCAGGGGCCTTCTTCGCGCCGCAGGAGATCGTCGAGCACGGGATCGACCCGGTCCTGCGCGGGCTCGCGGCCCAGCGTGCCCAAGAGCTGGACGCGATGGTCGTGGACGACATCCGTAACTTCCTCTTCGGCCCGCCAGGAGCAGGAGGCTTCGACCTCGCGTCGCTCAACCTGCAGCGCGGTCGGGACCACGGACTGGCGTCGTTCGCCCAGACCCGGCGCGACCTCGGGCTCGGCGCACCGCTGACGCTCGCAGAGATCTCGTCGGACCCCGACGTCGTCGCGAGGCTCGAGCGCATCGCGCGAACGCCGGAAGACCTCGACCTCTGGGTCGGAGGGCTCGCGGAGGACGACGTGCCCGGTGCGATGGTCGGACCGACCTTCCACGCGATCCTCGTGCGCCAGTTCACGGCGCTGCGCGACGGGGATCGGCTCTGGCACACGCGTCAGCTTCCGCGCGAGCTGCGGGAGCTCGTCGAGGAGCAGTCGCTCGCGCAGATCCTGCGGCGGAACTCGGGCCGGCGCGGAGAGGCGATCGGGGCCGAGCTCTCCGACCGACCGTTCCTCGTTCGTTGAACCCGCGGCCCTCTGGCTCGAGCGTCAGAGGGCCGCTCTCAGACGCAGCCCGAGCAGGGTCGCCGGATCGCGGCCGCCGACGACCGTATCGATGTACTGGAAGTTGAGCGTCAGGATCGTCGAGGGAGTGATCGCGTAGGCGTAGTACGCCTCGAACCGCCCGGTGGAGCGGTCGACGAGCGTCGTGTCCGTGAAACGGTTCTCGACGGCGCGCCCGGTCGCGAGGCCGATTCCGACCGAGTCCTCGTCACGCCCGGGCACGACGCCGCGCCCGCCGATGCCGCCGCTCACGACCCACTCGACGGGATTCGTGTCCCGATCGGCCACGCCGGCGCGGAGGAAGAAGCCGTAGCCGGCGCGGTCGATCCGACTGTTCGTGACGTCGATGGCAGCGTCCGATCCTGGCGCGACGCTGAGGTACTGCCAGAGGTTCGCGTAGACGTTCCAGCTCTCGCTCTCCGTCGGTCGACGCAGCCGTCCCTCCGGATCCACGAACTGGCCGTCGATCTCCGTGAAGTCCCCGTTGAACGCGTACTGGAAGGCGACGTTGTATCCGCCGGGCAGACCGCCGAGCTCGTACTGAGTCCGATAGGCCGTGTTCCACGTCAGGCCGTTCTCGAGCTCTTCGAAGCCCGCGGTCGAGGACGCGTCCTGCGAGCCGTAGACGGCGGTCGTCAGCGTGGAGTTCTTCGTCGGCTTCCAGAACCCGCCGGCGCCGAGCGAGCTGTACGGGTTGATGAGCGCGGTCACGGTCGCGCTCAGGAACGTGTGCCCCATGAACTGGGTGTCTCCACGGCCCCCGGCGAACTCGTTGTAGTCTCCGCCGAGGATCACGATCTTCCCGAAGAAGACGGCGGCCGCGCTGGAGAGGAACTGCGTGTACCTCAGCTCGGTGACGTTCACGAGGATGTCCTCGTCCGCCGCGCCGAGCGGGAAGAACATGACGTCGTTCACGGGAAGGAGCGCCCCGGACGCCGAGTTCACCGACTCCCCGTAGCGCGACTCGGCGCGAACGTCGAGAAGGCCGCCGCGGACGGCCCCCATCCGGTCGAGATCGAACGTGATCAACGAGTCGAGGCGCCCGCCGTACTCGGTCGTCTCGTCGAGGCCGCCGTCGAGGACGCTCTGCACCGTCTGGGTCCAAGCAATGTCGAACCGGATCCCGCTCTCCGACCAGCGATCCCGCGCTCCGCCCCAGTCACCGGTCAGGAACGAGCGCTCGACGAGCGACCCGCCGTGCGTGCGGACGGGGAGGATCCCGCTCGTCGTCGCGGCGGGCGGGCTCGGGTCCCTCGGCCCGTCCTGCGGCAGCGCTCCTAGCCAGAGCGCGGCGAGGGGAAGGAGAGAGAGAGGCATCCGCAGATTGAACGGTCTGCGCCGCACCGCGCGATCCGCGACGTGCGTGAACTTCCGCAGCGGATCCACGATCGGGTTGCGTGCTATCGTCCGCGAACTCCGCCACCCCACCGCCTCGACGATGACCCTCACCGCAGCACTCGCCATCTGCTCGCTCGCGATCCCCGCCCAGTCGAACGCTGACGGCAAGGTCCTGCCCTTCCCGCCGAGTCCCATGGCCGGCGAGACGAAGCCGCGCCTGCAGGACTCGACCATGGAGTGGCCAGAGACTCCGCAGCGACTGCCCGAGGACGCGCCGAACGTCCTGATCGTGATGCTCGACGACGTCGGCTTCGGGATCTCCGAGGTCTTCGGCGGCGAGGTGCGCACGCCCGCGTTCGCGAAGCTCGCGCGCGAGGGGCTCGTCTATAGCTCGTTCCACACGACCTCGATCTGCTCGCCGACGCGCGCAGCCCTCATCACGGGCCGGAACCACACGCGCGTCGGTTCGGGCACGATCGCAGAGCGCGCCGTCGCATTCGACGGCTACACGGGGATCATCCCGAAGACGGCAGCGACGATCCCCGCGATCCTCAAGGAGTACGGGTACCACACGGCCGCCTTCGGCAAGTGGCACAACACGCCCGCCGTCGAGGCGACGTCGATCGGGCCGAAGGACCGCTGGCCGAACGGCTACGGCTTCGAGTACTTCTACGGCTTCCTCGGCGGTGAGACCTCCCAGTGGGAGCCGCGCCTGACGGAGAACTACGACTTCCTCGAGCAGCCCGTCGACCCGCGGTACCACCTGACGGAGGACATGGCCGACAGGGCGCTCGACTGGCTCGACGACAAGGTCGCCTTCGCACCGGACAAGCCGTTCTTCATGTGGTGGACGCCCGGAGGGGTGCACGGCCCCCACCACGTCTTCCCCGAGTGGGCGGACCGCTACAAGGGCAAGTTCGACGACGGCTGGGACGCGTACCGCGAGCGCGTGCACGCGCGCCAGCTGGAGCTCGGCATCATCCCGCCGGGAACGAAGCTCACTCCGCGCGACGACACGCTCGAGGCGTGGGATTCCATCCCCGAGGATCAGCGCGCATTCCAGCGCAGGCTGATGGAGATCTACGCCGGGTTCGTCGAGCACACCGACCACCAGGTCGGTCGACTCGTCGAGGGGCTCGAGGAGCGCGGACTGCGGGACAACACGCTGATCTTCTACGTCTTCGGCGACAACGGCTCGAGCGCGGAGGGCCAACGCGGATCGATCTCCGAGCTGCTCGCGCAGAACAACATCGCCAACACGGTCGAGCAGCAGATCGCTGCGCTGGAGCGGATCGGTGGACTCGACGCACTCGGCACCCACAAGACCGACAACATGTACCACGCGGGCTGGGCCTGGGCCGGTAGCACTCCGTTCAAGGGAACGAAGCTCCTGGCGTCGTACTTCGGCGGAACGCGGAACCCCATGGTCGTGTCCTGGCCGGATCGAATCCGCCCCGACGGCAAGGTCCGCGACCAGTTCCACCACGTCGTCGACATCGCGCCCACGATCTACGAGCTCGTGGGCATCCCGCACCCCGAGGTGGTGCACGGCTACGAGCAGATGCCGATGGACGGCGTCAGCCTCGCGTACACGTTCGAGGGCGCCGAGGAGGCGACGCGAAAGGACGTCCAGTTCTTCGACAACAACGGGAGCCGCGCGATCTACAGCGATGGCTGGCTTGCGTGCACGTTCGGCCCGTTCATCCCGTGGAACACTCCGGCCTCGGTGCCGAGGGTTGCGAGCTGGGACTCGGCAACCGACGACTGGGAGCTCTACCGGCTCGACGACGACTTCTCACAGGCGAACGACCTCGCCGACCAGATGCCCGAGAAGCTCGAGGCTCTCAAGGCCGAGTTCCTCGCGCTCGCCGAGGACAACAAGGACTTTCCGATCGGTGCCGGCAACTGGCTCCGCCTCCACCCAGAGGACCGCATCAAGACGCCCTATACCGAGTGGAACTTCCGCCAGTCGACCGAGCGCCTGCCGGAGTTCGCCGCGCCCGGCGTCGGACGCGAGAGCACGACCGTCACGGCGAAGATCCAGGTCGAGAATGGCGCGAACGGCGTTCTGTATGCGGTGGGCGGATCCGGGGGTGGGCTGACGGTCTACCTCGAGGAAGGCACCCTCGTGTACCTCTACAACATGATGATCATCGAGCAGTACGAGGCTCGCTCGAAGGCGCCGATCGCAGCCGGTGAACACACGATCGTCATCGACACGACGATCGACGGCCCGGGCAAGGCGGGAAGGGTGGTCATCACGGTGGACGGGAGAGAGGCCGCGACCTTGGATCTGACCCGCACCGTCCCGGCAGCGTTCACCGCCACCGAGTCGTTCGACGTGGGCAAGGACCTCGGCTCGACCGTGTCCCTTTCGTACGACGACGAGCGACCCTACGCGTTCGAGGGGACGATCGAGTCGTTCCACGTGCAGCGCAAGTGACGGCCACCGGGGCAACGTCGGCTCAGGTCGCCCCGAACTCGACCGCGAGCTGCCGCCACGCGAGTGGACCGCCCGGCGACCCTTCGCTCGTGCGGGATCCTCCTGAGATTCTCGAATTTCACTGTTGCAGCGTTCTCTGTTGAAACGAATATAGAGGCAGTATGGCACGCCGAAGCAAAGCGCAGCTCGCCCCCGACGCGTACCTTACGCTCGTGCGGGCCCACGAGCGCCTCGCGGGCGGCATGCACAGCCTGTTCAAGCAGCACGGGCTGACCCAGGCGACCTACAACGTCCTCCGCATCCTGCGCGGGGCCGGGCCCGAGGGGCTCCCCTGCAGCTCCGTCGGAGACCGCCTCGTCACCCGGGTTCCGGACGTGACGCGGCTGCTCGACCGGATGGAGCGCGACGGGCTCGTGCGGCGCGAGCGAAGCTCCGAGGATCGGCGCGTGGTCCTCGCGTTCCTCTCGGACGAGG
Source organism: Planctomycetota bacterium (assembly GCA_039200205.1). Taxonomy (GTDB): domain Bacteria; phylum Planctomycetota; class UBA1135; order UBA1135; genus Saltatorellus. The sequence continues at coordinate 12,761 of JBCCSK010000064.1, read as the reverse complement.
GGCGGGCCCGCGTGGACTCGCTCGACGAGCCCGTGCTCGCCGCCCACCTCGCGCAGTTCGAGGGCTTCACCACTGCCGAGCTCGAGTCGCTGATCAGCGCGCTCGGCCGGTTCCTCGAGCCCGTTCCCACGGCCGATTGAGGGGACGCCTCCCACCGCCCAGGGGGGCGATCGTCGCCCCATTCCCTGTTACCACGACATTCGTCTAGACACACGCTAGCCATGCAGAACCTCCGCTTCGATCTCGGTCTTCTCGTCCTCCGCCTGATGGCGGGCTCCGCCCTCGCGTTCCACGGCTCTCAGAAGCTCTTCGGCCTCTTCGGGGGCTACGGCATCGAGGGCACCGCCGGTTGGATGGAGAGCCTCGGCATTCCGTTCCCGGTCGCATCGACCGTCCTCGCCGGCGGCGCGGAGTTCGTCGGTGGACTCGCGTTCTTGACCGGCGCCTTCGCTCGCGTGCTCTCCCTTCCCGTCACGATCACGATGCTGGTCGCTGCATTCTCGGCCCACTCGGGCTTCGACGCGACGCAGGGCGGCATGGAGTACCCGCTGGTGCTCGCGGCCGTCGCCGCGGCGATCGGGCTCATCGGCCCGGGGCGCTTCAGCCTCGGGGCCGGTCGCCTCGAGGTCCCCGTGCTTCGCCCCGCCGCGGCCTGACAGGGAGACTCCATGGATGCTCGCCCTTCGAGATCCGTCGGCCCCACGCGCCGCGACGTCAACCTGGGCGTCGCGGCGGGGACGCTCGCACTCTCCATCGGCGCAGGTGAGAAGGACGGCATGATCGATCTACGTCCCCTTCCGAGCGCCGCGTTCGTCTCTCACGGAGCACCGAGCCTCGCACTCGACCGAACGCGCGGAGCCGACCTCGCGCGCTGGGGAGCCGAGCTCGAGCGACCCGACGCGATCGTCGTCGTCTCGGCGCACTGGGAGCGCACGCCGCTCTCCATCGGAACGACGACCGAGCGGCCGCTGCTGCACGACTACCGCGGCTTCGATCCGGAGCTCGGTGATCTGACCTACGACGCACCCGCGGCCGCAGACGTCGCGAACCGAATCGAACGCGCGCTGTCGGACCAGCTCGGCCACGGCGCGATCGAGCGCATCGAAGGACGGCGCTGGGACCATGGCGTCTGGGTCCCGCTCGTCCACCTCGCGCCGACGCGCGACGTGCCGGTCGTCCAGATCAGCCTCGCGAGTGCAACGGCGCCAGGCGAGCTCCTGCGGCTGGGACGTCGGCTGCACGAGATCGTGGGCGAGCGCGTTCTGCTCCTGGGGAGCGGCGGCATCGTCCACAACCTCGGCGCCCTCGACTGGAGCGAGTCCAGCGACCCACCGGCCTGGGCCCTCGACTTCGAGTCGTGGTCACGAGGGGTGCTGGAGCGCGGCGACTGGGACGCGCTCGCCGACTTCGGGAGCAAGGCCCCCGCGCTCGACCGGGCCCACCCGACGCTCGAGCACTGGCTCCCGCTCCTCGTCGCCGCCGGCGCAGGCGAGCGCGCCGCGCGCTTTCCGGTCGAGGGCTTCGAGTACGGCAGCCTCGGCCGACTCGGCGTCGAGATCGGTTGAGGGCGAGCGGGACCGAATCGGGAGATTCTCGGCGGGGTCGGTGAGTCGAATCCGGGGGGTCGGCAGCACGGGACTCCGCGGCCGCGCGAGTTGCCGTCCGCCCGACTCCCTCTGGCTTCGCCCTGACATGAACCCCCGACTCCTCCTGTCGACGCTCGCCGTCGTCGGCGCATCGACAGCGCACGGCTCCGACCCCATCGTCAGCACCACGCTCCCCCAGCGCGACGGTCTTCGGACGGGCGCGCTCGACGGGACCCTGTGGGCGCGCGGCGACACCTACAAGGCGCTCGCCGGGCCCGACGGGTTCACCTACGTCCCGTTCTTCGGCTCCGAGGCCTCAAGGAGCTGGCCGATCACGTTCCGGCTCGACCGTGCCACGTCCGCGTCGACGGAGATGCCGCTGGGCGAAGCGGCCTGCGCGCTCGACGGCAGCGCCGCCGTGCTCGACCGCGGGCCGGTGCGCGCGCGCTATCTGCTGTCCGACGCCGCCGTCGAGCAGACCTTCGTGATCGACCGCGCCTCGCTCGCCGCCGGAGATGCGGCGCTGACCGTCCGCATCACGACCGACCTCGAGGTCGTCCGCAGCGGCGCTGGCCTCACCTTCACGGGCCCGGACGGCTCCGTCACGTTCGGCTCGGCGATCGCGCTCGACGAGACGGGCCGCTCGCGCGCACTGGAGACGGACTGGAGCGGTGAAACGCTGACGTTCCGCGTTCCGTCCACCTTCGTCGCCGAGTCGATCGGGGACATCGTCGTGGACCCGGTGATCCAGACGGTGACCGTCGATGACCTTTCGATCGAACTGACGCGTCCGGACGTCGCGTACGACCGCGACACGAACACGTTCTGCGTCGTCTACGAGGAGCGATTCTCCGCGACGGACGGCGACATCTACGCTCGCACGCTCGATGGCGATTCGCTCGCGCTGCGCGACGAGGGCTACCTCGAGATCGGAACGAACCGCGCCTTCGCGCCGCGCATCGCGACCATCGCCGCGCGCAACCGCTTCGTGACGGTCTTCGAGGAAGAGGACGCGTTCGGCTGGGCGACGATCCACACGCGCTCTCGGCTCGCAGCGACCGGTGAACCCTGGGAGGCGCTCCAGACCGTCGTCAACGACGACGAGTTCTTCACCTACAACAACCCCGACATCGGCGGCGAGGCCTACGAGGGCGCCGGCCTGACGCACGCGGCGGTCGTATTCGAGATGAACCCCCGCGGCGGCACGGGAGGCAGCGGGATCCGCGCCTCCCTCATCGATGAGGCGGGCATTCCGCTGGGCCGCTTCGACGTCGTTCCGGCCCTCGGCTCCACTTCGATGTCGCGGCCCGCCATCTCGAAGTTCACCGGCGACCCCCTCGCGCACGGCGCGTGGTGGATCGCCTACCTGGCGGGGGATCCGGGGGCACCGCCCGACGAGATCCACACGACGCGACTGAACTTCGACGGGAGCCTGTCCGAGATCGACGCGACGGCGTGGCGCGGGACGATCTCCGCAGCGCTCGACCGCGTCGACGTCTCGTCGTCGTACGAGAGCACGGAGGGCGAGGCCTTCCACATGACCGTCCAGGGCCGGATCGGCGCATCGACGGGCGCGTTCCTCTGGAACCGGGCCGTGAACGTCGACGCGCCTCTCCAGACGACCCTCCTCGCCTTCTTCCAGGAACTCGCGCTCTCGGGGATCGTCGAGGGGTCCCTCGCGACGCTCCAGGACCGCGTCCTCCACAGCTCGTTCGATCAGGTCACGGGGAGCCCGACGTTCGGACTGCGGGCATCGACGCACGAGAACGTCCCGTCGACGCGCACCGCGATCGGCGAACGCCGGATCGTCCTCGCCGACGTGACCGATTCGACGCCCACCGCAGCGGCGGCTGCTTCTCAGGTCTCCGGCGGCTGGCCGACGAACAGCAAGCGCGTCCTCGTCGTCTGGCACGATCGCGTCGGGGGCGGTGACGCCAGCATCTTCGGAGCCCTCGTCGACCTGACTGCACCGAACGCGATCGGGGCCACGTCCTGCGTGCCCTTCCCGAACAGCACGAACGAGATCGGCTTCCTGGCGGCGTACGGCAACGACGACGTGACGACCCCCAAGTCGCTCGTCGCGACCGACCTCCCGCCGGGAGCGGTCGGCTACTTCCTCGCGTCCCGTTCGGCCGGCGCGACGGTTCCTGCTGCGAGCAGCGGGAGGCTCTGCTTGAGCGGTTCGATCGGTCGCTACGCGGGTTCGATCCTGAACTCCGGGGCCCTCGGACGCTTCGAGTTCACCCTCGATCCGACGGTGATCGCGTCGCCGACCGGGCTGGTCCCTGCGGCGCCTGGCGAGACCTGGCACTTCCAGGCCTGGCACCGTGACGCCGATCCGCTCCCGACTTCGAACTTCACGAACTCGGTCGCGATCCACTTCTGATCGGCCGTCCCGCAACGAAGCACGTGCCAATGCGTCCGCCCATGCGACTCGCACCAGAATCCGCGATCCGCCTGCGCGGACGCTGCGATCACGTCGGTCACGGTCGAGGTAGCATGCGACCGATGTCGAGTTCACCCGACGTGACGGAGCTTCTCCTTCGCTACCAGGAAGGTGACGTCGGAGCCGCCGACGAGCTCGTTCCGCTCGTGCACGAAGAGCTGCATCGTCTCGCGCGCCGCGCGCTTTCGAGGCTCCCGGCAGGGCAGACGCTGCAGACCACCGCGCTCTTGAACGAAGCGTGGATGCGCATCGACCCGGGGCCGTCGGCCGAGATCAACGGACGCGAACACTTCCTCGCCGTGGCCGCCAAGGCGATGCGCGCCGTGGTCGTCGACCGTGCACGCAGTCGCGGGGCCGAGAAGCGCGGCGGCGCGTTCCGGCGCGTCGATCTCGACGAGGTCGTCGACGCCTTCGAGCGAGGGGCGGCCGACGTCGTCGCGCTCGACGAGGCGCTCGAAGAGCTCGCCGCGGAGCGGCCGGACCTGGCGCGCGTCGTCGAGCTGCGGTTCTTCGCGGGCATGAAGCACCCCGAGATCGCTCGCGTCGAGGGGATTCCGCTCCGTCGCGTGGAACGGAACTGGCAGGCCGCGCGCGCGTGGCTCTTCGCCCGACTGTCCGCGGACGACGATCAGGCGTCATGACGACGGGCCCGAGCATGCGCGCGCTCGAGCTGTTCGAGCAGCTCGCCGAGCTGGAGGGCGAAACGCGCGCGGCGGCGCTCGACGAGGCCTGCGTCGGCGACGACGGACTGCGCGCCGAGGTCGAGCGCATGCTGGCCGTCGAGTCCCATGCGGACTTCCTCGACGCGCAGTCCGTCGGCGCCACTCGGCCGGAGCGCAGCTTTCATGCTGAGCGTGCCGGCACGACCATCGGCCCCTTCACGATCGTGCGAACGCTCGGATCCGGCGGGATGGGCGTCGTCTACGAGGCCGAGCAGCGCGTTCCCGAGCGGCGCGTCGCCCTCAAGACCCTCGCCACCGGCGTGGTTCGGCCGAGCGCGGAGCGGCGATTCCACTCCGAGGTCCAGCTCCTCGCGCGGCTCGATCATCCGGCGATCGCACGCGTTCTCGAGGCCGGGACCGCGCTCACGGCCGAGGGAACGAACGTCCCCTACTTCGCGATGGAGTACGTGGACGACGCGCGCGATCTCGTGTCGTGGGCGGAGGGACGAGAGCTCCGCGATCGCGTCGAGCTGATGGAGGTCGTCTGCAGGGCGATCCAGCACGGTCATCAGCAGGGCGTCATCCACCGCGACCTCAAACCTGCGAACGTCCTGGTCGACCGGAACGACGCGCCGAAGGTGATCGACTTCGGCGTCGCCCGCGCCATCGATGGAACGGGCGAGTCCGCGCCAAACGCGACCAGGACGGGCGAGATCGTCGGCACGCTCCGCTACATGGCGCCGGAGCAGATCGACGGCTCGGCCCAGGTCGACACGCGGACCGACGTCTACGCGCTCGGGCTCCTTCTCTACGAGGCGATCGCAGGCGAGCCGCCGTACGATCTCGAAGACCTGACGCTGACCGAGATCGCGCGCGTCATCCGCGAGATGCCGCCTCGTCCACTGGGCCGGTCGAACGAGCCTGTACCCGAAGACCTCGGCTGGATCGCGATGCGCGCCCTCGAGAAGGAGCCGGCCCGCCGCTACCCCTCCGCATCCGAGCTGGCCGCGGACCTGCGGCGGTTCATCGACGACGTTCCCGTCGAGGCCGGCCGCCCCAGCCGCACGTACGCTCTGAAGAAGCTCGTGCGACGGCACCGCACGGTCTCGCTCTCGATCGCCGCGGTCGTCCTCGCGGTCCTGATTGGCGCTGCGGTCTCGTTCGCGGCGATGCTGCGGGCCAACGACGAGGCTGCGAAGGCTCGCGCGATCAACGAGGTGCTCGCCGGCATGCTCACCGGCGTTCGCGTCGAGGAGGGCGGCGCCGACATCCGCGCGGTCGAGCTCCTCGACCGCGCCTCCGAACAGGTCGAAGGGCTCGGGAGCCGCTCGAGTCTGCGGGCCCCCCTGCACCTGACGCTGGCGAGGAGCTACCGAAGTCTCTCGCTCCATCGCGAAGCGGCCCGGGAAGCTCGCCGTGCGCTGGCCCTCGGAGCTGCTCTCTCCCCCGCGGACCGCGTCGAGGCGGCGCTCGAGCTCGCGGAGAGCCTCGCCGACCTCGACCGCTGGGACGAGGCGAGGGCACTCGTGGACGAGTGGACCGTCGACCCCTCGTTCGAGACGGCGGAGCCGTGGGTGCAGCTGGCCCTTCGGCGAGTGGGGCACGAGATCACGCTCGAGCAAGGCGACGCCGCGAAGGCAGCCGCCGGATACGCCGCGATCCTGGCCGAGTCGCGCGAGAAGCTCGGGCCGATGGACCCCGGCACGATCAAGACGGAGGGCCAGCTCGCCAACGCGCTCATCTTCGCCAACCGCCAAGATGAGGCCGCGGCGCTGATGCGCGAGCGCATCGAGGCGGGTGAGAGTGCCTCGCCCATGGCCCTCCTCGACGCGCGTTTCCTGCTCACTCGTGCGATGGCGGGTCAGGGGCGGCACGAAGTGGCGCGTGACCTGCTCGAGGAACTCGTGCCCGAGATTCGAGCGACCTTCGGCGAGGATCACTCGCGCACCCGGGTCGCAATGGGCGGGCTCGCCGCCGCCTACCTCAGGACGGGCGCGGCGGCTCGGGCAGCGCCGATCATGGAAGAGGTCGCGCTCGCCTGGGAACGACGCGAGGGCCCCGATCACTCGGAGACGTTGACGGCGCGCGGGAACCACGCGCAGGCCCTTGCCGAACTGGGCGACGTCCGCGCCGAGGACCTCTTGCGTGACACCTACGAGGCAAAGCAGCGCGTCTTCGGCGCCCACGATCTACGGACGACCACCGCGCTGTTCAAATGGGCGCGGATGCTCCGAAAGGAAGGGCGGATGACCGAAGCCGAGCCGCTGCTCGTCGACCTCGTGGCCCGGTCAGAAGCCTCCATGTCGGTGCAGCGGCCGGAACGGCATCGGTACGCCTCGGAGCTTGGACTGCTGTACCTCCAGTCGGGTCGTCCGGAGGAGGCCTCCGATCGCTTCGCGGCCGCCTGGGGCGGGATGGCACGGACGGCTGGCGCGCGTCACGCGGACACGCTGACCATCGGAATGAACTTCGGCTCGAGTCTCTTGGAGTCCGGCCTCTGGGACGAAGCCATCGACGTCTACATCGAGCTGCTGGCAGACGCACGCGACGTGTTCGACGAGGGCGACAGGCGCATCTGCATCCTCCTGAACAACCTCGGCGGTGCGTACGTCCAGAGCGGTGAGCTCCACCTCGCCGTCGCGAGGTTCGCCGATGCCCTGGAGTGGGCGAACCGCCACCGCCCGAGCGATCACCCTGAGCGGCTTGGCGCGCTCGACACGCTCGGGACCCGGCTCGTCGAGGCGGGTCGGCCTGGCGACGCCCTCCCGCACTTCGAGGAGCTCGTCGCGGAGAGCGAGCTCAACCCCGCGGTCGACGCGAAGACGCGCAGCGCGTTCCGACTGGGCTACGCGCGGTGCCTCCTCGCGACGGACCGGTTGGACGAGTCAGCCGAGGAGTTCGCCACGGTCGTCGAGATGGAGCACGCCAGGCTCGGGGGCCAAAGCACCGCGGCGTTCGCGGCGCTCGAGGAGGAGTTCCACGGGGTCCTCGACCTCCTGGACGACTGACGCTTCGCCGACGGCACTGAAGCTCAACGAAACGGCACGCTCAGGAGCTGAGTGAAGTTCGACGTCGGCGGTCCGGCCGGGCTCGAGTCTCGGTGCCATAGCTGAAACCCCCAGGTCTCGCCGGCCACCACGGCGACGGGTCCGCCGGCGGGCTGCGGGATCGACGTGAGGTCGACCTGCGTCGAGATCGCGCCGAGCGGACCGCTCGACTGGACCAGCGAGGCGAAGCGCGCCACGGTTCCGCCGAGGCAGAGGTTGCCCGAGCTCCCGCCGGCGTTCGGAACGAACGCGGGCGTGCTCGACGCACCGAGATAGCCGAACGAGTCGGGCGGCAGGTCGAACGCCAGAATCGTGACGTCGTTGAGGGCGACGAAGCTCGACCCGAAGCCGACGATGCGCCCCGGCCTGCCCGTCGAGTTCGGATTGGCGGAGCACGGCACGACGAAGCCGATGCGGCGCTCGACGAGGACGAGCGCGTCGCGCCCGTCGTCGAGTCGGACCTCGGCGACGACCTCACGACCGTTCGGACTCACGTCGATGCTCTCGCGGCGCGCGAGCTTGAGCCCGGCGATCGTACGGCCGCCCGCGGTGCTGACGCCCGCACGCAGAAGCTCCTCGTCGAACGCCATCAGGACGGCTCCCTGGTTGGTGGGAACCGCGTAGACGGTGAGGCCGTCGTTCGCGAGCGCGATCGGCGCCGTCGAGAACGAGCCGACGATCGAGGTCCCGCCGAGCTGCGGCTGCCCCTCGCGCGCGAGGAGCTGCCCGCCGGACCCGACGACGAGGCCGCGGAGGTCGCCGTTCGGAAAGCGAACCTGGCTCGCGACCGCGAACACGTTCCCAGGCGCCTTGGCGACCGCCGGATTCGGGTCGTGCTGCCAGACCGTGCCGCCGAGCGGCGCGGCGACGTCGTCGAGGAACTGAACGAAGCCGTCGTTCAGGACGGCCCGGCCAATCGATCCGGGCGTGTCCTGGTCGATCGTCGTGACGTAGGTCCCGTCCGCCGCGATCGACGCGATGCCCGAGAGACTCTCGACCGGGGCGAGCGCGCCCGGAAGCTGCTGCCCCTCCCTGGCGAGGAGCGTCACCGTGGTCCCGCCCGGCGAGAACTCGTACCGCAGCAGAGCCGTGTAGTTCGGGAGCCCGGCCGGCACGGGGTCGAGCTCGGCGCGGACGTAGAGGTACGGCCGCGCAACCTCGATGTCGCGAACCGTGAACAGCGTCACCGGCGTCGGAATCCCCGGCGCGATGACGGCGTCGCCGCTCTGGATGAGCGGCCCCCCCACGAGCCGCACGCGCACCTCCGGCGCCCCGGACGAGGCGACGGTGTAGACGTAGGCGCGGCCGCCATCCGGCCCCGTGTCGGCGTCGAGGAGGAACTCGACCTGCTCGCCGTTCGGGAGCGTCTGTCCCTCGCGTACGAGGACGTTGCCGTCGACGACGAAAGCGCGAAACGGAACGTTGGGCGGCTGGTCGGTGCGCACGAGCGCCGACCAGCTTCCGTCGCGGTCGATGGCGGGGACGTCGATGCCTTCGACGATCCAGCCGTTGGAAAGCGCGTCACCCTCTGCGAGCAGAATGACGCCGTCGTCTGCCGAGGCGGGCGAGGCGCAGAGCGCGAGGGCAGGGGTTGCGAGGAAGAGTCGGCGGCAGTAACTGGTCATGGCGCGGTCGATTCGGGCAGGAGGTTCGGCCCATTGGAGCGCGACGCGCGACCCGACGGCGAGGCTCGGGGTCGATCCGCGAATTGGGCTGCGGCCGATTGCCCCGCCGTCGCGCGCGCGCATGGTCCGCTTCGAGACAGTCCGCGAATTCCGTGTCGGGCGGTCGGCGCGCCGTACGCGAGTCGGAGCGAACCATCCATGGAGACGCTCTCATGCTCGATCGACGACGACGCGGGGCCATCGGCCTCGGCGTTTCGGCCTCTCTCTTCCTAGGCCTCTCCTGTTCCACGGGATCGGACGCGGTGGACGACCAGCGCGTCCCCGATCCCGTCTCCCGCGCCGCTGCGGTCCGCTTCCTGAACCGGGCGACGTTCGGCGCGTCTCTGGCGGACACGGACGTCGTCGCGCGCGAGGGGTACGCGCGCTGGCTCGACGGGCAGTTCCAGCTGCCGCCGACCCTGCTGCTCCCAACGCTCGTCCAGTTCGGCTGCGCACCCGAGCTGCCCAACATCGACGACTGTCCGGACTACGACCCCGATCCGCAGATCCAGCTGCGCAGGATTCAGTGGTGGACGAACGCGACCTACGCGCCGGATCAGCTCCGGCAGCGCGTCGCCTTCGCGCTCTCCGAGATCTTCGTCGCGTCGGCTCTCGACGACGAGCTCGCCGACCGATCGGTCCTCATCGTCGACTACTACGACACGCTCGCGCGCGGAGCCTTCGGGACGTACCGCGAGCTGCTGGAGGACGTGACGCTGCACCCGGTCATGGGCGTGTACCTGAGCATGCTCAAGAACCGCAAGGCCGACCCCGTCGAGGGCACGCGTCCCGACGAGAACTTCGCGCGGGAGGTCATGCAGCTGTTCTCGATCGGGCTGGCGCAGCTCGATCCGACGGGCCAGCCGCTCCTCGATGCGCAGGGAGAGCCGATCCCGACCTACGACCAGGACGTGATCGTCGACACGGCGCGCGCGCTCACCGGCTGGACCTACGCGTCGGACGTTCCGCCGAACGGGAACGTCTACGACTTCCTCGACCTCGACGCTCGTCTCGGTCGCATGGTCCCGTGGCCGGCCTTCCACGACACCGGCGCGAAGACGATCGTGGGAGGGATCCAGATCCCCGCGGGTCTCTCCGCGGAAGGTGACCTCGCCGCCGTGCTCGATGCGCTCGCGACCCATCCAAATGTCGGCCCGTTCATGGGCAGGCAGCTGATCCAGCGACTCGTGACGAGCAATCCGAGCCCTGCGTACGTCGGCCGAATCAGCGCGGTCTGGGACGACGACGGAAGCGGCGTCCGCGGCAACCTCGGCGCCGTCGTTCGCGCGATCCTCCTCGATCCAGAGGCGCTCGGCGGCCACGCGGCAGCACCGACGACGTTCGGAAAGGTGCGCGAACCGATCCTCCGAGTGACGGGGATCTGGCGGGCGTTCGAAGCGACAGGCACGTCGAACGAGATCGCGCTCGTTGCGACAGAGCTCCTCGGCCAGGCGCCAATGGAAGCGCCGTCGGTCTTCAACTTCTTCAGTCCGTCGTTCACGACCTCGACACTCGCGAGCCAGGGACTCGTTGCTCCGGAGCTGCAGATCTCGACGCACTCAGCGATCACGCGACTGTCGAACGCTCTCACGTTCATGATCCTGGAGGGCAACGACCTGACGGCCGACCCGAACTACCCGGATCCCGTCCTCCAGCTGGCGACCGTGCGGAGCGCGGCGGGCGACGTGACGGAGCTCGTCGACCTCCTCGACGAACGCATGCTCGGAGGCACGTTGGAGTCAGGCGCTCGCACGGCGCTCGAGACGTACCTCGAGACGATCCCGAACTCCGGAGACGGCGAACCCGCCGGAGCTCGACGCGCAGCCGAAGCGATCGCGCTTCTGGCGATGAGCCCGGCCTACGGCATCCAGCGATGAAGGAGATCACGATGAACTCGATCGAACGACAGTCACTCTCACGTCGCGGCTTCCTGCGCTTCGGTGGCTCTGCCGCAGCTGCGCTCGCAGCAACTTCGCCGGCGGTTCGCGGGATGCGCGTTCTGAGCAGCAGCCAGGGCAACCCCAGCGACTACCGCGCGCTCGTCTGCGTGTTCCTCTACGGGGGCGCAGACACGTTCAACGTGCTCGTTCCGACGAGCGCTGCGGAGTACGGAGTCTACGCATCGGCCCGGGGCGACCTTGCGGAGACGCAGAGCTCGCTCCTTCCGATCCAACCGATCACGTCGGACGGGGCGACCTACGGGGTGCACGGCCAGATGCCGGGGATCCAGCGGCTCTTCGAGGACGGGAAGCTCGCGTTCGTCGCGAACACGGGCCCTCTCGTCCGGCCGATCACGAAGGCGGAGTTCCTCGCGGGCCAAGTTCCCGTTCCGAAGAACCTCTTCTCGCACAACGACCAGCAGACCCAGTGGCAGGTCGCGCACGCGGACGGTCCGCGCACCACGGGGTGGGCTGGACGCATGCTCGATCAGATGGCGAGCGTTCTGGGCGCGTCGACGCTGCCGCCCGCGATTTCGATCGAATCGACGGCGCAGCTTCTCACAGGAGTGCAGACGTCACCCTACGTCCTGGGCGCGGGGGGTGCAGAAGCGGTCGTCTTCGCGGACGAGCCCGAGCGGCGGGCCGCTCTCCAGTCGATGCTCGCGTCGCAGCACGCGCTCGGAACGGCGCTTGGAGGGGTGCAGAGCGAGGCGCTCGCGATCTTCGACCTGCTCGACCAGTCGCTCGACGCAGCGCCGGACCTCAGCTCGTTCTTCCCCACGATGAGCGAGCTCGCCATGCAGCTCCGGATGGTCGCGAGGATGATCGCGATCCGCGGTCAGCTCGGCGTGACCCGTCAGGTCTTCTTCGTCGGCATGGGCGGGTTCGACACTCACGACAATCAAACCACGCAGCTCCCGGGCCTCCTGGGGACGGTGTCCTCGGCGATCGACGGGTTCGAGCGTGCGGTCGAAAGCCTCGGTGACTCGACCCGCGTGACGGGCTTCACCCACACCGAGTTCGGTCGGACGCTCTCCAGCAACGGCCAGGGCTCGGACCACGGGTGGGGCGGTCACGCGATGGTGTTCGGCGGCGGAGTGCGCGGCCAGGACATCTACGGGACGATGCCGAACCTCGCGCTCGACGGTCCCGACGACGTGGGCGAGGGGCGGATCATCCCTCGGATCGGCGTGGACCAGTTCGCTGCGACGCTCTCCCGGTGGTTCGGTCTAGGCGCGAGCGAGGTCGACCTCGTCTTCCCGAACGTTCGCGAGTTCCCGACGAGCGATCTCGGGTTCATGTTCTGACCGCACTCGCGCGCCGCGTCCGCGGCTGCGTGCGTCGTGTGTCGAAGAAGCCCCCGGCCGCGCCGCGACAGCCCCGCCCCATACCACACCAACGCGTCTTGCCATACGG
>JBCCSK010000063.1:0-21011 GCA_039200205.1 Planctomycetota bacterium | reverse complement strand
GCCGCCGATCACCACATCGTCGAGGCCGGCGAGAGGAAGGAAGTCCTTGATCAACGGATTGCGCTCGTCGGTGCGCTTGCCGAGTCGAATGGTGCCGCATTGGGTGAGAGATCCGAACGGCTGGGCGAGGCCTTTGCGGGCGAGCAAGATGCCGGCGATGGTCGTGGTGGCCACGGCACCCATGCCGGGCAGAAGCACGCCGAGCTTGCCGGAGGCGGGGGCGATTTCGGAAGGTTGTTTCATGATTTGGTTCTCTCTCTGTCAGGGGGAAGGCGTCGCCAGCGAGCCATAGCTTTGGGCGGGGCACCGAGAGGGCTCAATCAACGTCACGTCGCCCCCCAGTCTGCATCCCGCCCCTCCAATTCACTGCCGTAGCGGAAAAAGGTCGGGTCGGCTCGACAAAAAGTAGAGCCGCTCACGCCCACCAGCCTTGGCTTTGACCCACGACATTGACGCCGATGAGCGCAGCTCCCGCCATCACGCCGGCGAGCACATCATCGAACATCACCCCCCACGCTCCCGGGGCCTTGGTGGCGCCCCCGCTACCGGGGGGGCGCTGTTCGCGCGGGCGATTCTCGCACGCTGTCCGAGCGACGGCGCCCGGCAGGGAGCAGCGAGCGAAGCGCCGAGCGCGAATCGCCCGAGCGAATTCTCCGCTTCTCGTGTTCGCCCGCCTCGCGCTCTTCCGGTCCTCGAGGTGCGACGCGCGTTTCCTTGCCGCCCCGCGGCACACGAGCGTTGAAGCCACCGCGGAGCGCACGCACCGACAGAGGTGCCGCCCGACCACGAGAGTTCCAATGCAGAGCCAGAGCATTCCCTCCCCTTTCCAAGCACGCAACGCCTCCTCCAAGACGTCGACGCCTCGCTCGCTCGGCGCCGCTCGAGCGATCGGAGCCGTCGCCTGCACGATGCTGATCGCGAGCTGCGGCTCGCTGGGCACGACGACCTACCGACCGGTGTACAGCAGCCAGCCGACCGTCGACGACACCCTGGGCTCGTACGCGACGGACGCCGCCACTGCCACGGACGCAGGGGTGACTCACCTGCTCGAAGGCGCCGACCTTCTCGATGCCGGCCAGCCCGAGGCGGCGCATGCGGAGCTGACCAAGGGCATCGACGCGATGGAAGAGCACTACGTGCGCTGCGCGGCGGTCTACACCGAGCTCGGCGACACGCCCGAGATGGCGAGCATCGTCGGGATGCAGGCCTGGGTGATGTTCTACCTGCACAAGACGCGCGGCTTCGCCGCCTACGAGCAGTCGTCGATGGACCTCTTCGTCGCCGACCTGAAAGAGGCCATCGCCTGGCACGACATCTTCGAGCCGCGGGCTAGCTCCGCCGACTTCCTCGACGAGGTCGACGCGCAGACCGAGCGCGACGCGGGCCTGTGCCACGCGTTCCTGGGCGCGTTGTACGCCTCGATGGACGGCACGGACTCCTCGGCCGATCACCACATCGCTCGCGCAGACTCGCTCCTGGCCCAGGACGATCCGGCGCGTGCGCTGCTCGAGAACGGTGAGTCGGCCTTGGATGACGCAGCGAGCGGGTCTCCGTTCCGCGCCGGCGGCGCCCTCGTACCCGAGTTCGCAACGATCGCGCAGCGCTAGGTCGGCCCGCCCGTCGATCAGAAGGACGAGCAGAAGGAGTTGCCATGAAGAGCGGACTGACTCGCCTCGCGATCGCCATCGGATTGATGGGCGCCGTGATCGCACAGGACAGATCGATCGAGTACGCGACCCTGAAGAGGTACGTCGAGACCGGCTATCCCCAGGATCGGCTCATCGAGGAAATCGGACGCTACGCGCCAATGCGGCTCACGGACGAACAGCTCCGTGAGCTCGAGGCGAGCGGCGCAGGACGTGAGCTGATCGAAGAGCTGCGGCGCTCGCTCGTCGAGTCGAGCACGGAGTTCATCGACGACCTCGTCGATCGGATCGAACGGGGCGAGCAGGAGACCGACACCCTCGAGTGGATTCTCCGACGCGGCGAGGTCGGTCCGATCGAGTTCTCGGACCTCGACGCCCTCGTTTCCGCGGGTGCGTCCGACGACGTACTCCGCGCGGTCAACGGGCAGTTCACGTTCGAGGGCTACCGGACGTGGAGCGATCCGATGGGCATGCTGTCGATCCAGATCCCAGCGCAGTGGAACGTCTTCGACTGGTGGACGGGCTCGGGCTACCAGGTGCTGTTCACGCCGGAGCAGTACGTCGAAGAGCTCAACCAGTTCAAGACGGGGTTCCAGATCCAAGTCAGCTACCTGGCCCCCGGCGACCCCGCACGGAGCCTCGGAATCGCCGCCGCACACTCGAAGCAGGTCAACGGCCTCGTTCGCAGGAATCGAAGCTTCGAACTCGAGTCGCTCGGCGACGCGGAGGTCACGAGGCTCGACGGCACCGAGGCGATCGAGCAGGAGTTCGACGTCACGATGCAAGGCGCTCGGTGCCGCGAGCGATTGGCGCGCTGCGTCACCAACGAGCTGAGCTACTTCATGGAGTTCGTCGCCCCCACGGGCGACTACGAAGACCTCGGAGCGACGCGCGACAGGATGCTCGCCTCGTTCCGCATGGTCCCGAGCGCCATCGAACCGGAGCGACGCAAGACTCCGCTCGAACCGCAGCGGGCGCACGAGATGTCTCGCCCGGCCGTGGTCCAGGTGATCGCCCAGTACGAGGGCGGATCCAGCGGCACGGGAAGCGGCTTCATCGTGCGAGAGGACGGGCTCGTCCTGACCAACGCGCACGTCGTTTCGGACTCGGGTGTGCTCGCGAGAAGCCTGTCCGTACTCGTCGAGGACGACGGCAAGCAGCGAAGGCTCGAGGCCAAGCTCGTGGACGTCGCGCACATGAGCTCTCCCATGATCGACCTGGCCCTGCTCCAGCTCCCGCGCCGAAGAAAGGACTACCCGACCCTCCCCGTGAGTCGGATTTCATCGGGCCGCGTGATGGAGGGGGACCCGGTCATCGCGATCGGCTTCCCGGGACTTGCGCAGGGAAACATGCTCGTCACCCGCGGCGAGCTCACGGCGATCAAGCACCAGCGAATCCACATCGGCGAGCACTCGTACGAGCGCCTGGACGACCTGCTGACGACCGCCACGATCGCCCCCGGCAACAGCGGAGGTCCGTGCATCAGTCTCGTGACGGGCGGCGTCATCGGGCTGAACACGTACCGCCCCGTCGTCGGCGATCAGTCCTACGACTACGCTGGAGTCTGCCTGATCGACCACGCGCTCGATCAGTTCCCGCAGCTTCGCTGGTATCCGCGCCGCGGACGCGTCCGCGCGCATCATCACCTGGAGCTGGGCGCCATGCTCCTGAAGGCCGGGAAGGTCGAGGCGTCTCGACGAGAGCTCGACCGCGCCCGAGAGAAGATCGACGAGCTGACGGAGGAGCAGGAGGCTGCCCTCTACTGGCAGCTGGCGCTGGTCGCATCGCGGATGGAAGAGTGGCCGGAGTTTCGAGATTGGCGCGACAAGTGCCTCGCGGCGAACTCGACCCACCTCGATGCGTCCGCCAGCCGCTTCGAGAGCCTCCTCGCTGCCGGCAGCTTCGGAGAAGCACTCGCCCTCCTGACCGAGATGGAGCGGCAGCGCGACGACTGGTGGCTGCGTTCGAATCGAGCCCGCGTGCACGCCAAGGCCGGGAAGTACGGTTCGGCGTTCACGACGCTCGATGATGCGGCGACGGAATTCCCCGCCGACGCCGCTCGGATCGCGCTCTCGAAGGCCCGCATCTTCCTGGAGGTGAAGAACACAGAGAAGGCCCGCGACGAGCTGAACAGGGCCCTGAAGATCGACCCGGACCTGATCGAGGCGCGGATCGAGCTCGCCTCGCTCTACGTCCAGGAGGGCAAGCCCGGAGCGGCACAGATCGAGTTCCACGAGCTGGTCACCAGGTATCCCGACGACCCGCAGACCCACGTCGCCCGTGCGCGCTTCCTGCGCGATGGCGGAGACAGCGCCGACGCGCTCGACGGCATGCTTCGTGCGATCTTCCTGGAGTGGGAGGCTGGCGGCGCCATGGAGCCGATCCTCGAAGAAGCGGTCGCCCTTTGCGGCGCTTCCGATGAGCTGATCCCGACGGGGATCGAGCTCGCCAACGTCCTGAGCGCGTCCGGCGAGCAGTGGGTCGATGACGCGAACGACGCACTTGCTGCGATGTGGACGAACCGGGGGCGCGACGATCTCGCCCAGCTTCACTTCGCGAGCGGCGGTGCGTACGCAGGACCTCTGATGACGTACGAAGCGTTCGAGTCCTTGATCGGAGCGGGCTACTCCGCTGAGCTCATGGCCTCGCTGCTCGACTCTTCGAGCCTCGGGTTCAACCTGGAGGCGAGCAGCCTCGCAGCATTGTTCAGCGATCCCTCGGTCGATCAGTCGCTCCTCGTCGCTCTCGTCGGTCGGTTCCTCCTGGATCAGGCGGAGGGAAGCGAGAGCCTGGCTGGAGCGGTGCAGCTCGAGTTCACGAGCCAGGTCGAGTTCCTCCAGGGCTACCCCGTTGCGAGCATCCGGCTCGAGAATCAGAGCGCGAGGAACTCGTCCGGCCCCGGCGTTGCACTCACATCGATCGTGATCCGTCGCTCGTATCTCGACGAGAGCGGGAGCGTCCTCTGGTCGACGGAGGGTCCGCTGGTCACGCGCGATCCGATCCTCAGGAGCGGCGGTGCGAAAGAGCTCCGCTTCGCCTTCAACTCGCTGGACGAGCTCGAGAAGAAGGGCATCGCGAACCGCGTCGCGACGTATCGCCTCGAGGTCATCAGCGCGAGGAACGCCGACTATCTGGATCAGCTTCGCATCAGCGGGCAGGTGACGCAGGGCGGATACCGCGTGCAGATACAGAACAACTCGCTGTTCTCGATCGCCAGCGTGGATCTCCGGTGCGACTTCCTGATCTCGGGAAGCCAGGCACCGGTGCGCGACGGAGCGGGCCAGCCGTTCTCTGCCTTCGAGATCCTCGAACGGGTCCAGATCGAAGCGGGCGACCAGACCGAGTGGATCCTCGTGCCCGGTTGGCCCACGGACGTGGAGACGCTTCGCCGCCAGGGCGCCACACCGCCCGTCGGACAGCAGGTCCTGATTCGACCGACGGTACGCGACGCTGGTCTGGCTCTGGCGTTGTCGTAGAGAGTCGTGCTCGACCCGGGCGGCCGATTCGCGGCCGCTCGGGTCACCTGCGAAGCGCGCGCTCCCCACGGCGTCGACAAGAACGCAGAGGCCCGACAGCGGACCGATGTCGGTCCCGGTGGAACGACCCCGACGCGCCAGGAAGACGATCTCGTCAGTCGACGATCGGAGCGAGGATGGGGTTGCTGAACGCCGCTCCGGACGACGACGCGATGGACCGCGTCAGCGCCTGGAACCCCGTCGAGGTCCCGATGAGAGTTGCGTCGTTCGGCACCGTGAAGGAGACCGAGGTCGGGTCGCCGCGAGTCGTCATCGTGGGAACGAGTCGGTAGGCGCCCGTGGCAGGGAGGAAGAACCGACCGAAGATCGTCTGCGACCCGAACGACGCGTAGCCCGCGTGATTCACGACGACCGTCGAGAAGCCCCCGGGAGGACCGCTGACCTCGAGCGTGATGACCTCGCCGATCTGCGCGGGGCGCGGCCCGCTCAGAGCGTGAGCAGCAATCGCTGCAGCTTGTGCTGCCCACGCCCTGATGACGTCTCTGGCGCGTCTCCTAACGGAGACGCGCTCAGCGTCCGATGCTCCAGCGCGCCGATGTCCGCGGCCGAACCCAGGTCGAGGTCGCCGTCGACCGTCCTCGGCACACGGTCGAGATCGAAGACCGCGGCCTGGCCGGACGCCGAGTCGATGCACGGGGAATCGAATCGCAGGCGATAGTCACCCGACGACGGATCGACGAAGCCGGGGTCGCCGGCGAGGTTGCCGGGCTCCAGCGTCCCGGTCGCATCGCCGACGAGCGACGTCGTGAGGCTGGAGGTCGGCAGCCAGAGATCTCCTCCGGCGTTGCCCGCGACGATCGAATCGACCACCTCGACAGGACGGTACGTGGCGCCAGCGACGACCCCGTCCCCGAGGTTGTGCGCGACGGTCGACCCCGTGATCGAGACGTCGATCTCGTAGGAGTACGTGACGATCCCGCCGCCGCCGTTGCCGGCGATCAGCGAGTCGTGAACGCGAATGTGACCCTCGTTGATCTGGAAGAACGTCCAGACGAAGATCCCGTGCTCCCCCTGATCGACGACTCGACAGCGAGTGAGGTCGAAGTAGGAGACCTCTTCCCCGTAGGAGTGAAAGGCCGCGAGGCCGTGGGACGAATTCGAGGCGAAGGTCGTGTCGACCGCCTCGATGCGCGCACCGTCGAGCAGCCGTGCCCCGGTGACGTTGTGGCTGACGTCGCAGTCCTCGAGGACCGCCGTCGAGAAGAAGCGGACGAGGACGCCGGTCGCGACGCCCGAGATCTGAACGTCGACGAGGCGACACGTGCCCGCGGCGACGGTCACGCCGGCACCGACCTGGTCCCCGCGTTCGATCCGGAGCGTCTCGAGCTGGCCGCCCGCATCCGTGGAGAACGCGGACTCGGAGGCGCTGGGTCGTACGACGACCTCCTCGGCGTCACCCGCACCACGAACGGTGACGCCCGCGGGAAGCGCGATCGGAAAGCTCTCGCCGGTTGCAGTGTCGTACGTTCCCGGAAGGAGGTGGATGGTCCCGGCCTCGTCCACCTGGAGCGCGGCGTACGTGATCGTCCTCCACGGATCGGTGGGCGACGTCCCGCTCGCGCTGTCGGACCCGATGACGGGATCGACCCAGACCTCCGACTGGGAGAAGGCGGGGGCGGCGAGCAGGAGGCATCCGGGAAGAGCGAGGCGTCGCATGGATATGAGGCTAACGGGCGCATCGCAGACGCGGTAGAGACGCGCGAGGGCGCCTGTTAGGCTCCGACGCGAAAGCGCCTTCCTGGGCGTCAGGGCCGGTGGAGAGCCCACCTCGACATGAAGGTCAGCGGATTCACGTTCCTGCGCAACGGCGCGAAGCTGCACTACCCGATCATCGAGTCGATCCAGTCCGCGCTGCCTCTGGTCGACGAGTTCGTGATCGCCCTGGGCGACTCCGATCCCGACGACGACACGCGCGACAAGATCGAGGCGCTCGACTCGCCGCTGATCAAGATCGTCGACACGGTGTGGGACCTTGCTCGGTTCCCCGGCGGGTCCGTCTACGCGCAGCAGACCGATGTCGCGAAGTCCCATTGCTCCGGGGACTGGCTGCTCTACCTCCAGGGCGACGAGGTCATTCACGAGGACGACTACGACGTCCTGCGCGGATCCCTCGAGCGCTGGCACGACGCTCCAGAGGTCGAGGCGATGCTCTTCGACTACGTCCACTTCTGGGGGGACTACGACCACGCCCACGACAGCCACCGCTGGTACCGCCAGGAGATGCGTGTGATCCGGAACGACCCCGAGATCCACAGCATGAAGGACGCGCAGAGCTTCCGGAGGATCCCAAGGTTCGACGGCGTGTCGTACTTCGACAAGACGGGGACGGAGAAGCTCACGGCCGTCCATTCCGGCGCCCGTGTCTTCCACTACGGCTGGGTCCGCCCGCCGGCAGGGATGCAGACGAAGGTGCAGGCGTTCAGCAGGCACCACGAGAAGGAGACTGACTCGGAGCGCCGATCGGAGGACGTCGCGACGATTCCCTTCGACTACGGCCCCCTCGGACGCATTCCGAAGTTCGAGGGCACGCATCCGAAGGTCATGGCGGATCGCGTGCGACGCTTCGACTGGGCGGACTCGCTGAACTACGGCACGCAGAGGCGAAGCGACGACCACCTCCACACCCACGAGCGCTTCAAGTACCGCGCGATCACGTGGCTGGAGCGCACGTTCTTCGGCGGGCGCCACCTCTTCGCATCGCGGAACTACGTGATGCTCGACGGCGAGCCGCTTCCGCGGCGGACGAACGGGCCGACGGCGCGAAAGGGAACGTCCAGCTCCGAGGCGTCTGCTTGCTCTCCCTGAGCGGTTCCGAGCTCCTCGGCACGGGGAGGGAGCGCGCGTGCTACGTCCACCCGGAGGACGAGTCGCTCTGCATCAAGGTCGACCTGGGCGTCTCGACGCGCGGGCGACGTCCGCAGTCGCCGCAGGACGCGAGCTACCTGACGCACCTCGCGCGCCGGGGCGTTCCATTCGATCACCTGACCCGCTACCACGGCAAGGTCGAGACCGACAAGGGCCTCGGCTACGTGTTCGACCGGTGCATCAACCGCGACGGAACGATGCCGAGGTCCCTGCGGGAACTGCGCCAGCTCGACGCCGAGAACTGGCCGAAGGCGCTCCTCGCCGACCTGTTCGACTTCATGGTCGAGTACGGCGTCGTTCCCAGCGACGTCTCGCCCGACAACGTCCTCTTCCCCGAGCTGGAGAGCGGGCGGATCGCCGTCCTGATCGACGGCGTGGGGAATCGAGACTTCATCCCCCTCGCCACGTACTGCCGTCCGTACGCGCGCAAGAAGATCCGGCGCAAGTGGGAGCGCTTTCTCACGTCGGAGCTCGGGATGACCTCCGCGGAGCTCCGTGCGGCCGCCGGGCGCCCGGCGCAACGTCCTGAATCGGACTGAATACGGAGGCCGAGACGCCGTAGCCCCTGCCATGCTCCGCGTCACTCCGAGCGCTTGGACCTACACCCGTGCCACGGTCGAAGACGAGAGCGGATTCCTCACCAGGCTCAAGACGAGCAGCTGGAAGGAGTCAGCGACCTTCGAGCTCGGCGGTCGGTCGCACACGATCCGCCGGACGGGCTGGCCGGCGATCTTCACGCTGCGCCAGGATCACGTCGAGATCGCGTCGGCGAGGAAGCTCGGCTGGTTCACCAGCCGGATCGAATTGATGGTGAACGGCGTCTCGTACGAGCTGAAGCTGCGCTCGCTCTTCTCGAGCGCCTACGAGCTCCTCCAGCGCGGAGAGACCGTCGGAAGCGTGCGCGGGACGAGCTGGTGGAACCGGCGCGCGGAGGCCGACCTTCCGGACGACCTGCCGCCGGAGGTTCAGGTGTTCACGATCTGGGTCGTCCTGGCGATGTGGCGGCGAGCCGAGA
This sequence comes from Planctomycetota bacterium, assembly GCA_039200205.1. Lineage (GTDB taxonomy): Bacteria > Planctomycetota > UBA1135 > UBA1135 > Saltatorellus. The sequence goes on along the minus strand of JBCCSK010000063.1, from coordinate 11,949 downwards.
GCTCGGGCTAGCGCGGGCCCGATTCCTCGTGGTCGTGGCCCTGCGGATAGTGCTGGTGGTCGTCGGGCTGATTGAGGATGGCGTTCCGCACGTCCGCGATCGTCCCGTGGGACCGCATCGCCTCGGGCAGCGTCACCGGCTCCTTGAGTTCGTCGGGTAGCGGTGAAACGTACTCGAAGCCCTCGGTCCGCCTGTCGAAGTCTGCGCGGACCTGCTTTCGGAACTCGGGGTCCGTCAGGAAGTCGACCCCGGTGAGCGCGAGGACCTTCGTCGTCATCACGGCCGACTTGGCGCCGATCGACGTCCCGTGGCTCGCCGTCGCCATCCAGGTGTGAACGCCGATTCCCCGCGGCGCGCCCGGCATGACGACGCCCATCGTCGGCGTGAGCCAGCTCACGTCGCCGACGTCGGTGCTTCCACCGACGGTGGGTTCGTTCGGAAGCGGAGGGATCTCGGTCGCCATCCCCCGCGGCTCCACGCCCGCGGCCGTCTGGAGGCGTCGCGCGAACTCGAGCTCCTCCTCCGTGTAGGTCGGAATTCCGACGCGCTCGATGTGCTGCTGCATCCGCTCGGCCAGCGGCGTATTGGGCAGCAGGTCGTACATGCCGTAGTACGGGACGCAGATTCCCTCGGTCTGCGTCATGAGCGCGGCGCCCTGCACCATGTCCTGGATCCACTCGACGCCCGCGCTCACGTCGGCACGGCTCTGCTCGCGGAAGATCAGCTTGACCGAGGCATTGTCCGGAACGATGTTCGCCGCGCTCCCTGCGTTGCGGATCATGTAGTGGATGCGCGCCGTCGGCTTGACGTGCTCGCGCATGTTGTTCACGGAGTGCAGGAACAGCTCCACCGCGTCGAGTGCGCTTCGCCCTTCCCACGGCGCGCCGCCGGCGTGCGCAGCCTTGCCCGTGAACTCGACGAAGACCTGCGTCTGGGCAGCCGTTCGCACGTTCATGACGCCCGCGAGGTCGTACGGGTGGCAGTGGAGCATCGCGTCGACTCCGTCGAAGATACCGTCGCGCGCCATGTAGACCTTCGCACCCTCGGTCTCTTCCGACGCGCCTCCGAAGACGCGCAGCGTGCCCGAGATTCCGCCCTCGTCGAGGAACGTCTTGAGCGTCAGCGCGGTGCCGATGCCCGCAGCCGCGATCAGGTTGTGACCGCACGCGTGCCCCGACGTCACGCCATCTTCGCGCGGCTCCTTGCGAGGCACGGCCGCGTTGCCGAGGTCGGGAAGAGCGTCGTACTCGAGCATGATCCCGAGGACCGGTTCCCCCGCCCCGTACTCCGCCACGAACGCGGTCGGCACTCCGCCCGCTCCCTCGGTCGTGATCTCGAACCCGCTCTCGGCCAGCGTTCCTTTGAGATACGCGGACGACTCGACCTCGAGCAGGGAGATCTCCGCGATCTGCCAGAGCCGCATCCCCACCTCTTCGATCGTGGGAGCGAGCTCGTCGGCCGTCGCAAGGACATCGGCGCGAGCGGACTCGATCGGCCCGCCGGTCGGTCTCGCTCCGACGAGAGAGGCGAGATAGGCAACGGCGAGCACGGCAGCAGGGGCGAGACGCATGGCGTTGATCGAGAGAGTGTCGCGGGAGCAGTTCGTCCGCGGCGACGAGTGAAGGGCAGTTCGCGTGGTATCGCCCTGCGTCGCGGACTCATCAAGTCCGATGTCATTGACTCCGAGGACGGGCGGGGACGGGTCGAGGTGACATGACGTGCGCTCGATCGCGGCCCGCGGCCCGCGGCCCGCGGTGAGCCGCGCAGTCTCCCCGCGAGCCCCTGGATTCGGCAGCATTCCACCGATTCCAGCCCTCGATCCGGGCCGCGCGCGCACGGGATTCCCGGAGACGGGTCCGATGCGGACCCGCGGTCAACGAGGGAACGACACCAGCCCCCATGGAATCGACGGAAGATCTCGTCCGCCGCCACGGCGACTACCTCAGGCGCCTCGCGCTCGCTCTCGTCCACGACGAGGCCACCGCGCGCGACGTCGAGCAGGAGACGTGGCGCGTCGCGCTCGAGCGGCGCGACGCGCGCGTCGAGCGACCGCGCGAGTGGCTCGGCGGGATCGCCCGCCACGTCGCCTGGCGGCGGTCACGCGAGGAGTCGCGGCGCGCCGCGCGCGAGCGCGACGTCGCACGACCCGAGGGCACGGAGGGGAGCGCGTCGCTCGAATGGGGCGACACGCTGCAGGCGGCGCTGCGACGGCTCGACGAGCCGCACCGCGAAGCCGTCGTCCAGCGCTACCTCATGGACCGACCGCCGCGCGAGATCGCGCGGCGGACCGGCGTACCGCTCGAAACGGTGAAGAGTCGCCTCAAGCGCGGCCTTGCCGCGATGCGAGCGGACCTCGATCGGCAGCACGGCGGCGATCGCCGCGCGTGGGCCGTTGGCCTCGCCGGCGCCTTCGACCTCTCGCTCGAGGTGCCGGCCACCGGACTCGTCTCCCGCGGAGCGCAGCCTGTGCCCGCGACATCCGTCCCCTGGATCACGAGTCTCACCATGTACGCCAAGCTTCTCGCGTCGATCGCGGTCGTCGCCTCCGTTTCCGTTTGGGCCTTCGATGGCTTCGAGAGATCGAGTCCGTCGAAGGGCGACACGATTCTCGAAGCGCCGCTGGGCGACGCGACTCCGACTCCGCTCGCGCGAATCGACGAGATCCCGCCCGGTCGAGAGGCCGGGCTCCAGCCGGAGCGGGACTCCTCGTTCACCGCGGGCGACGGAGAGTTCGCACTCGCGATGGAGTTCGAGACGCGGAGCCTCTTCGGCGATCCGCTGCCGGGTGTTTCCGTCCACGTCGCGCCTCCGAACCACCCATTCGTCACGGTCGGAACCACGGACTCGGAGGGCCGGGTGGAGATCCGGTGGCCGAGTCGCCTCCCCGCGATGACAGTCGACGTCGCCTTCGACCTGGACGGCGACGACCTCGCCGGCGTCCAGCGAGTGACGGTGTCGGAGGGGGTCGTGCGCCGCGTGGTCGCGCAGGTCGACCGGCGCTCCGTCAACGATCACGCACATCGCCTCGTCGAGGGCGAAGCGCGCGTCGCAGAAGAAGAGCCTCAGCGATCGGCTCCCCAGCGAGGCGGCGCGCGGCGGTACGCGCGTCGCGACATCGGATTCTCGACCGAGCCCGAGATCGGGATCCTGCTGAGCGTGCCGATCATCCGCGGCGCTCTCGTGGGACTGGACGTCGTCGCATTCGATGAGTTCGACGACGTGACCAACGACGAGCCCGCGCAAAGCTCGTTCATCGAGGGAATGATCGTCGACGAGCTGGGGCAGCCTCTCCCGAGCTACCCGGTGCGATTCACGACCGGCGACGGTCCGGCGAGCGCACACGTGCTGACCGACGACGAAGGCAGCTACCGCATCGAGGTCGCAGCGGAGAGCGCGCGCGTCTTCGTCGGAGCTGGCGATTCGCAGGTCGAGTGGTCGACTCCGCTCGAGCCCGGCCAGCGCGTGAGCTGGTCACCCAGCGTAGTGCGCAAGAGAGACCTGATGCTCGAGATGTCCGACGACCAGGGCCACGACCTCGACGGCGCGATCGTCCAGGTCCGACACGACGACGGAGAGACCCTCTGGATCGGCCGCGCGGCCGCGACCAAGGCGGGGAGCGCCACGGTCTACGGCTGTCCGGTCGAGCGAGTGCAGGTCACGGTGCTCACGAAGGAGAAGTTCCTGGCCCTGCCGCTCCTGTCCCTCGATTCCGTTCCGACGGGGCGCGCATGGCCGGTCGCAATCGGCTACGACGAGCTGACCTATCCCCCCATCGTGCGCTGGACGCCGGAAGACGCCGCGCGGACGAGCGCTCCAGCGACCGAGCTCATCGTGCTCGACGAGTCGAAGAGCTGGGGCCAGCGCGTCCGCGTCCCGGGACCGCTCGGGTCGAGCGTCGAGCTGCGCGTCCCGACCGGGACCTGGTGGTTCGAGGTCGCGACGCGCGCGACGGGCAGAACGGAGATCGGCACGGTCTCGGTGCTCGGCTCGGAGCCGATCGACCTCGGTCCGATCGCGCTCACGCCAACTGGCGAACTCGCACTCTCGGGCGACGGCGCCGCCACGACGAACATCACCATCGACTGGATCCGCGAGGACGTCGACTCGCGCGTCGCGACGCGGACGGGCGATGAGCCGCCCAAGGTCCTCACGCTCGCACCGGGGCTCTATCGCATGACGACGACGGGCGCGGACGGCAGCTCTTCATCGAGTGAGATCGAGGTCGTCGCGAACGAGGCCGTGAGCGCTCGCTGAAGGAAGATGCACGCGTGCGAGCTCACTCCGCCACGACGACGGCGAGTGAGTTCGTCCGCCGACCCTGCCCACCCCGGATCGACCGCGGACGCCTGGAACCAATCGACCGTTCCGGGGGCCGCGCTCGCCGGAATCGACGCTGGGAAGCAGGATCGGTCGCCGCCCGAGGTCGAGGCACGCGACGTCGACAGCGACGCCGATCTCGTGACATTCGGGCAGACGGACCTCCGGTGATCAGAGCACCACCCCGACGGGCGCCGGCGTGTGTCCGGCGAAGACGTAGGGAAGGTCGGTCCCGCCGAGTCCGGTCGCAAGGATCTCTGCGATCACGTCGCGGTAGTCGGTCTCGACGCGCAGGTCGCCCTGGTCGAGCTGGTTCGGCGCGAGCGTCGGCCAGTTGCCGTGCACCTGGTTCCCCTGCACGCGATGGCCCATGGCGAGCATGACTCCCCCGCTGCCGTGGTCGGTGCCGAGGTTTCCGTTCTGAGCGACGCGGCGGCCGAACTCGCTCTTCGCGTAGAGCAGGTACCGATCCTGTATTCCTGAGAGGTCCAGGTAGAACGCGTTCAGGCCGGCCGACAGATCGGCGAGCATCGTCGCGAGCGTGCCGGTGATCGGGCCCTGGTCGTTGTGGTGGTCCCAGCCGCCGTAGTCGTAGTGCGCGACCTCCAGGCCGACGCCTGCCTTGATGAGCGTCGCGATGCTTTGGAGCGCCTGGCCGAACGGACTCGCGGGGTACGTCGCGCCGTTGGCCGGCACGTAGCCCGCGAAGTCGACGGAAGCGAGCAGGTCGATCCCGGCGAGCGTGCTCGCCGCCGCCGGAGCGAGCGGAGGAATCGTCGCGGCGTAGGCGTGTTCGATCGTGGAGCGGCGCTGAGCCGCGGTCGTGGGATTCCCGGGGAACTCGAAGCTGCTCGGGTCGGGGATCGGCAGTGCATTCGGCGCAAGCGCGAGGACGCGCGGCACGAGATCGTCGACCGAGATCGCGCGCAGATCGCCCGCACCGGTCGGCGAAACCGACTGCAGATGACGCGCGAGCCAGCCCGACGCCTCGTTGCTCTGCGGGTCGTCGGGCGTGCCGGTCTCCATCGTCCGCATTGCGCTGAAGTGGCTCCGCGAGGGATCGGTCGAGCCGCACGCCTGGACGAACGCCAGCGCCCCTGACTGGTAGGCGGGCATGAGTTCGGCGGCGTTCGGATTGAGGCCGAAGAAGCCGTCGAGGTCGAGCGCCCCGTCGGTCGCTCCGGGAGGCGCGACGGCGAGTCCGGGCCGGGCGGCGTACAGGTCGGCGTCGCCGTAGGGAACGACGAACGAGAGGCCGTCGATCGCACCCCGCAGGAAGATCCCGACGAGCGTGGGACGCGGCGTTCCGCGGCCCGATGCGAACGCCACGCGCGGGACCACGAGGGGAGCGGCTCCGGCGATCGCGGCCGAGCCCAGAAAACGGCGCCGTGAGATGCGCGAGTACTCCGCGCAGCTGGATTGGAAGCTCAACATGGCGATGGACTCCTAGTGGAACTGCGTGCTGGGGACGGAGAGTGCGAGCGCGACCGCCTGGCGAGCGACCGAGCCGTTCCACGACGGCTGGGAGTCGACGAAACCCTGGACCTCCGCGACGTCGACGGCGCTCATGCGTCCGCCCGTCAAACGCTGATCGAGCGTCGCCGCGACCTCCGCTGGCGCGACTCCGCCGATGAGCGCGAAGAGCGCGCTCGTCGAGATCCCGCTCCCGGTGACCTGACCGTCGAAGAACTTCGACATGAAGCTCCAGCGCGGCAGAAGGTTCGACCCCCACGCCCCGAGTGAATCGGGGTAACCGTTCGGGGCGGGCCATGTGAAGGGCGTGTGACCGAGCAGGAAGAGCTCGCCGCGCAGCGGGGCGGGGTTCCCGAGGGTCGCACCGGTGGAACGCAGCGCGCCGACCGCCATGTGGAACGGTCGCCGCAGCCTCGGATATTCGTCGATCCTCGCCTCGCGATACGAGCGCGTCGCCAGAACTTCGCGCACGGTCGCCGCGATGCTCCCGCCCGTCGCCGTGAAGCGTGCAGCGACGCGATCGACGGTCACCTGCGGCGGTTCGTACGTGAGGAAGTAGACGCACAGCTTGCGCGCGAGGAACTGCGCGGTGCTCGGGTGTGAGGCGAGCAGATCGATGACGGTCTCGCCGTCCTGGATCCCGCCGCCCGCAGGGAGACTCGTCCCGAGGACCGTCTTCGCCCCGCTGTCGTGCGTCAACGGGCGAAAGAGGAACGCGCCGAGTCCCGGGACGCCGGCCGGCCTGAACGTCCACCCCGTGAAGCAGCGCGCGACCTCCTTGACGTCGTCCTCCGTGTATCCGCCGTCGACCCCGAGCGTGTGGAGCTCCATCAGCTCGCGGGCGTAGTTCTCGTTCGGCGCGCCCGCGCTGTTCACGTAGTTGTCGAGGTAGTACAGCATCGCGGCGCTCCGCGTCGATGCGCTCAGGAGGTCACGGAACGAACCGAGCGCGTAGCGGCGGATGACTTCGCGATCGTCGACGGTCTTGAAGTACCGCAGCGGCCCGTCGGTGCCATCGATGTTGAAGTGGTCGGTCCAGAACTCGACGACGCGCTCGAAGAGCTGTCGCCGCGATTCGACCGCTCGCACGATCCGAGCGCTGATCAGCTGCTGTGCGACGAAGACGTCACCGCCCGAGCTTTGCGGATACGTCGCCACGAGCGTCTCGGCGTCCATCGCGAGAGTCGGATATCCCGCGAGTCGGGCGTCGAGCGCGCTGTCGTCGATCGACGCGGGATCGAGCTGCTCGTCGAGCCAGGCGCGGTAGCCCATGGAGCTCGCGCGCTCGAATTCGTTGGCCGTGAATCCGAAGGTCGCGCGATGAAGGAGCGTGCGGACGTCGTCGCGCCGCGCAGGTGCGATCTCCTGTCGAGGTCCGACCGACGCGCCGGTCGTCGTCTGGAAGAGCATGGTTCGAAGGGTTGGGACGGGTGCCGCGGGGAGGAGCTTCGATCGCGATCAGCGCCGCATCTCGATGTCGAAGAGGAGTCGATTCGCGTTGCGCAGGGCCTCGCCAAGGCGGCCCATGCGAATCTGGCGCTCGATGCGGCGCATGCGCTCGCGGACGAGTCGCGTGTCGGCCCCGGTCACCTCGAGCTCCTTGCCGAGGCGCCGGATCGCTTCGATACGAACGCGGAGGATCGAGCGCTGCTCGGCGGCTCGCGTCGCGGCGGTGCGCAAGAGCGCGCGCTGTCCCGAGGGAATCACCTCCAGGACGTCGAGTCGCGCGCGGAGCTGCTCGCGCTTGATCCGGCACTCGGCGTCGAGGAGCGCCTCGAACCTCGCTTCGATCGCCGCGCGATCGAGCGTCGGCGCCGACAGCGCCTCGCGGAGCGCAGTGCGCAGAGGCTGCAGCTCTTCGCGTGCATCCGTCGTCGCCCGCCTGGCGGTGAGGAAGCGCCCCCTCAGCTCCTCGGCCTGCGCCGGCGCAAGGCCGATCTCCTCGGCGTGTGCCAGCATCCACTGCGGCGGAGGAAGAAGAGACTCGAGGTCGCGCGACTGCGTGGGTGCCGTCCCTCCGGCGAGAAGGAGGGCAGCGGCCAGGAACGTCTTGGTGAACATGGTCAGGTTCGTTGGGCGTGCCGTAGGGATCAGTTGGGCGTCGCCTCGGAGCCGCCGAGGAGCGCGTCGGTCGTCAGTCGCATGTGTGCGTCGGCCTCTTGATCTTCGAGCGCGGCGAGCGCGGCATCGCACGCGGCGTCCACGTCGACGATGTCGGTGGTCTCCACCGGCTCATCGCGCTGTACGTCGAGACGCGCGACAGCCAGCGCGGTCGCGGCCGCGAAGGTGACCAGCCAGACCGCTCGGGCGCGGCGGCGCCTGCGTCCGATCACTCGCGGCACGTTCATCTCCCGGCTCGCATCGACGAGGTCGCGGAACTCGGGTGCGCATCGGCGATCGCGCGCGCGCTCTTCTGCGAAGAAGTCTCGAAGGTCGTCGTCTTGCGTCATCGGACAGAGAGGTGGGCGCAGCGTTGGCGCAGTGCGGCCTTGCCGCGTTCGTAGTGCCGCCTTGCCGATCCGACGCGGATCCCGAGGACGGCGGCGGCCTCGTGGAGCGTCATCCCCTGGTAGAACGCAAGGTGGAGGACCTCGCGCTGTCGCGTGGGCAGGCGGTCGAGCGCAGCGCGCAGGTACGCACGCTCCTCGTTCCGAGCGAGGGCATCCGCAGTGTCACCGTCGAGGTCAATGCTGCGCTCGTCGGCACCGCGCCGCTCGAATTCGAGCACGCGCGCACGGTCCCGTCGACGCCGCCGCCGCTCCTCCTGAGCGACGCGGCGGACGACTCCGAAGAGGAACGCGCGCAGCTCCCCCCTCCCCTCGAACGCGGCGCCGCCCGAGAGGACGCGCGCGTAGCTCGACTGGAGCACGTCCGCTGCGGCTTCGGGGTCCCGCTCGCAGCAGACGAGCGCCCAGCCGAACGCGTCGGTGTGCAGGGACTCGAGCTGCTTGCGGGGAGGGACGGAGGGCATGGCCACGGAGCAGTGGCCGCCGCGCCGACTCCGTATGACCGGAAACACCCGGGAATCGCCGAGGTGTCGCGTGAAATCCGCTCTCGATTTGGCACGTGGGGCCTTCCCGCCGAACGAACGTCCGCACCTGCTCTATGCTCCGCCCAGGGCTGGTCGGCTGCGCGGTGGCGCAGACCGAATCCGCGACCACTTCCCCCGGACGAACCCATGAGACTCTCCTTCCAAGCTGGCCTCCTCCTCTCGCTCGCTGCGCCTGCACTCGCCGGCGAGGTCCTCCTGAACCCCGCGGCGGACAACACGCTGTTCGAGAGTCCGACCGGGGCCCTGAGCAACGGCGCGGGGACCTCGCTCTTCGTGGGCCGCACCGCCAGCGCTGGGACGCGGCGCGCCGTCCTGCGCTTCGACGTCGCCGGGGCGATCCCGGCGGGATCGACGATCACGAGCGCGCGGCTCGCGATCGAGTGCACGCGCGCCCCGATCGGCGCCGCGCCGGTCCAGCACTCGATGCACCGCGTCCTCGCGGACTGGGGCGAGGGAACGTCGGCGGCCCTCGGAGCCGGAGGAACGGGCGCACCGTCGACCCCCGACGACGCCACGTGGATCCACACGTTCTTCCCCGGGACGTTCTGGACGAACGCCGGCGGAGACTTCGACGCGGCACCGAGCGCGACCACGACGATCGGGTCCGCCGATCCGTACGTCTTCGCGTCCCCGATCCTCGCCGCAGACGTCCAGGCCTGGCTCGACGGTTCCACGCCGAACTTCGGCTGGCTCCTCAAGGACGACGACGAGATCCCGGGCCGCGCGCGACGCTACGGGTCGCGCGAGAACTTCCCGATCATCCAGCCGATGCTGATCGTCGAGTTCGACGCGCCGAACGTCGGCACGAACTACTGCGGACCGGCGGTCCAGAACAGCAGCGGCGCGAGTGCCGTGATCTCCGCGACCGGAAGCGTCGACGTGGCCCTGAACGCGCTGACGCTCACGGCGACGTCCACGTCGCTGAACTCGGCCGGCTACTTCCTCCTGAGCGAGACGCAGGGCTTCGTGGTGGGGGCCGGCGGAAGCGCGGGCAACCTCTGCCTGGGCGGAGCGGTCGGTCGCTTCGACTCGTCCGTCCAGTTCTCGGGCCTCGCGGGAGAGATCTCCATCCCGGTCGACTTGACCGACGTCCCGTCGCCGACGGGCGGCACGTCGATCGTCGCGGGCTCGACCTGGAACTTCCAGGCGTGGTTCCGAGACGCGGTTGGCGGACAGGCGACGTCGAACTTCACGGACGGCCTGAGCATCCAGTTCCAGTGATGTGAATGGACGACGAGCTCCCTGACGAGATGGTCGACGTCGAGTTCACCAAGGCGTGGGTGGACGGAATCGGAGTCGACGAAGCTCTGGTCGACGGTGGGATCGAGTCGGTCGCTGAGCAGCCGGATCACGTTCCGAGTCGCGCGTTCCTGCTCGGTGCGGTGTGGGACGCGTTCGTCGATCAGGAGAGGGCCACGCGCGAGCGGACCGTTCGCATCCACGACTGTGCGCGCGATCAGATTCTCTGGTGGGCGGAACACGAGCCCGACAAGCTCCACCCGCTCGTTCTTCCGCTGCACTGGGTCCAGCATCTGAGCGAGCCGGCTCGTGCCCGCGTCGCGGCTGCGCTCGATCCCGTGGCATCACCCGGCAGCGGCGCGTCGCTCGTTCTCGCCCAGCTCGCTCGGCCGGATCTTCAGGTCGAAGAGCTCCGACCCTCGGGAGACCTCGATGCCGAGGGCCTCGGTGCGTTCATGCTCACCTTCTGGCTCGGAGAGGGCATCGTTCAACGCTCGACGTTCGCGACCATGCCTGGCAACTCTCCGCTCGCGCGACCCAGGAGCGTTCTCCTCTGGTTCGAAGCCGCCCTGGAGTGGACGGCCCCGCCCGAGGTTCGCGCGATCGTGCTCGAGTCGGCTTGCTCCTTCGCGGTGCAGTCGAGCGAATACGTTCGGGCTCGGGCGTGGGCGACCGAGCTCCTCGATGCCATCGGGTCGACGGAGCCATCCTGGAACACCGCGAACGGCCTGTTCGCTGCTCACACGACGCTCGGGCGCATCGCGCTGGAGGAGGGAGACGGCGAACGGGCGTGCGCGGAGCTGCTCAGCGCCGGGCGAGCGGGCGGATCCCCACAGCTGAACTCGTTCGGGCCGGACTTCGACTTTGCGAATCGACTGCTGCAGGCCGGTCATCGCGAAACGGTCGAGGAGTTCCTGCAGCTGGTCGCCGGCTATTGGACCGGCGACCGCGGAGCCGTCGCGCGCTGGCTCGCGGAGATCCAGCGCGGTGAGACGCCGAACCTTCGACGGTTCGGCGCGGACTTCTAGCCCGACGCCGTAGCGCCTACTTCTTCCGCTTCATCTCCAGCGTCATGAAGTGCAGCTCGTCGCCCTCAGCGCCCATGTAGAAGTGGATCGAGTACTGGTCCTTTCCGAGCTGCACGTGGTTGCGATGCCGCACGAGGCCTGAGCCGTCCGGCGCAGGCGCCTCGTAGATCATGTCGACCGTGCCCGTCTCGAGGTCCATCTTGCCCTTCATGACGTTGTGGTACGTGTTGACGCTATCGGTCCACGTGCCGTGCATCGTCTCGGTCTCGGGGTCGTAGCCCATCGTGCCGAGCCCTTCGTAGGGCATGCCCATGAAGTCGCAGCTGAAGCGCGACACCGTGTGGTACGGCCCGAGGGAGGTCACGGTCTCGGTCGCCGCGCTCTTCATCGGGGGCATGCCCGGGTAGTTCGAGTCGATCGTGCCATTCCACTCCCCCACGCTCTCCTGGAGCTTCTCGTGGACCTTCGTCGGAGGCGCCGGCATCTGGGGAACGAACGCGTCGTCCTCCTGGGCGTAGAGCGCGCGCGGCACGGTGAGGACGGCGGCGGCGACGGTGACGGCGGCGAGGGCGGTGAACGTGCGCGGTTGGAGCATGGCTCGGTCGTTGGAGTTCTTCGGAAGGGGGACCGCCACCAGGCTATTCCCGCGCGTGACGATGGGGTGAATTCCCTCTTCGGCGGCAGCGCCTCCGCAGATGGCTCCGCTCGACCTACGCACCACGGCGTAGATCGGCCCTGGCCGCAACCCCGTAGCGTGGAGGCCATGGAACGCGAGCTCGAACGCTACATCGACTTCGTCCGCGACATCACCGCGGAGCAGCTCCCCGACGACCTCATGCT